>DYNS01000161.1 GCA_020720965.1 Anaerolinea sp.
ATTGATTACCTGGGCGATGTCGATCACGGTCAGGTTGGGGAAGGCGGCGACCAGGGCGTACACCCATTCGGTCTGCCCTGCCGGGTCGGGGAGCAGGCTGAGGGTGGCGGTTTGCGGACTTGGGGCGGGGGGCAGGGGGGGCAGGGCGGCGCTTAACGCCAAAGGGACAGCCGGGGAAACCCAAAGGGCAGGGGAGGGGCTGGGGGTCGCCGCAGGCAGGCTGGGGGCGGAGGAGGGCAGCGGCGGAGGGGTAGGGGAGGTATAGGCGGCTTGCGCCGGGGAGCAGGCTTGCAGGAGGAAAATGACTATCAGTAAAAAGGGAAGAAATTTTTTCATGGTCTAACCTTGCAAACAAAACAGGCTGGACTGTGTAGCCAGCCTGCGGGGAGGTGGGGAATGGGCTAGGGCTGTAAGGCGATGGCAGCGAGGGCGAATTTTTTAACCTGAGATTCCAACACGGTAACGCCCAAGCCGGGGCGGGTGGGGACGTTGATGGCGCTATCCGGGTTGAGGCTGAAGGTTTCTTCGGTAAGGTCTTCGTTGTAGTAGCGGGCAGAGGCGGAAATGTCGCCGGGGAGGGTGAAGCCGGGCAGGGCGGCAAGGGCGAGGTTGGTGGCACGCCCAATGTTGCTTTCCAACATTCCGCCGCACCAAACCGGGATGCCCGCCTTAAGGCAGAGGTCGTGAATTTGAAGCGCCTGGCTTAAGCCGCCCACCCGCCCCGGTTTGATGTTGATGATGTCGCAGGCTTGCATTTCCAGGGCGTAGCGGGCATGGCGGGGGGAGGTAACGCTTTCATCCAGGCAGATGGGGGTGCGGAGGTTTTGGCGCAGGAGGCGGTGGTCCCAAATGTCATCTTCGTAAAGGGGTTGTTCGATGAGGAGCAGGTTAAGGTCGTCCAGGGGTTGCAGGGCGGCGGCGGTTTGCAAGGTGTAGGCGGAGTTGGCATCCACTTGCAGTTTCAGGTCGGGGTGGGCGGCGCGGATGATGGCGGCTTCGCTGACATCCCTGCCCGGTTTAATTTTGAGTTTCACGCGGCGGTAGCCGTCTTGCAGGTAGGCGTTTACCCGTTGGAGCAGGTCGGCGGGGGTGTCTTGTAAACCAACCGATACGCCGACTTCTACGCTGCTACGGGTTGCGCCAAAGAGCTGGGCAAGGGATTGGTTGGCGCGCTGCGCCGTCAGGTCCCAAATTGCCATTTCCAGCCCGGCTTTTGCCAGGTGATGCCCGCGCACGGGGGCAACCAGGCGCTGAAAGTGAAGCGCGTCTTGCAGGTCTTGCCCCCAAAGGAGGGGGACGAGAAAGTCTTGCAGAATGTGCAAGACGGTTCCGGTGGTTTCGTAACTGTAGCCTGGGTCGTGGTCTGCCACACATTCGCCCCAGCCGGTTAAACCTTCCGATTGGATTTTGACGATGACACATTCCCGGTTCTGAATGCGCCCAAAGGAGGTTTCAAAGTGGGTGACGAGGGGCATTTGGAGGGGGTAAAGGGTGATGCTATCTATCTTCATGGGCGGGTTTCCTTTGCAGGGGCGGGTCAGGCTTCGGGTTCGCGTTTTACGCCGGGGGTGGGAGTGGCGCAATAAGGGCAGAGATTCCAGGGCAGTTCCATCAATTTGCCGCAGTGGGGGCAGGCTTTCTTTAAGCGGGTGTGGCAGTTCGGGCAAGCCTGCCAATCTTCCTTCACGCGGCGCTCACAGCCGGGGCAGAGCGCCTGGTCTTCGATGGAGGCGAGCAGGGCTTCTTCCTCCAGGGCGCGTTGGTATTCTTCTTCCAAAGTACGGGCAGGGCGCAAAATGAGATAGACCAGCACGCCAGGCAGGTTGAGCGCAGCAACAACCAGCACCGCCAGGGTTTGGGCGAGGGGGTCGCGGGCGCGGGTGCGGATGTCTCGCCAAGCCCAAATGACAAGGGCGAGCCAAAGCGCCGCCAAAAACGCGCCGCCAAAGGCAGTAAGCGCCAGCAGGGCGCTGTTAAAAAAGGTGGGGTCCAGGGTCATGCGCTCTCCGGGGAATTATTTTAGCCGCCGAAAATCGCCCTCGCGCAGGGTAACGCCGAGGGTGTCCAGATGTTCCAGCAGGGCAAGGGCATATTTACGGGTCGTGCCGAGGGCATCGCGCACCTCGGCGGCGGTGATTCGCCCCTGGGCAGCCAGCATTTGGCGGATGGTTTGGGTCATTTTCTCGTAGTCTTTGCGTAAAAAGACCACATCCAAAGAGACCGGGTACAGTTCGCCTTGCTCCAGCAGGGCGGCATACAGGTCTTCCCCGGCTTCTGCCTGGCACTCTTTGGGGCTGGGCGGGGCGGCAGGGGAGGCGGCAAACTTCTTCAGCAGGGCATCGGCGCGGGCGCGTTGAGCGGGCGTAAAGCGCACCTCGTAACCCGGCAGGGCAAGGGCGGCGGCGTTTTCTTGCAGGGCAAGGCGTTTTAGCGCCATCTGAAAAACACGGGTGCTTAATTTTAGGCGGCTTTTCAACTCTTCACGCGGCATTCCGCGCCGCAGAGGGTATTGAGCGTGATAACTTTGCAAAATGGAGTGAACTGTCTCCTGCAAGGTTGCCCAGGACGCCTGAGTCACTATCAGCGCATCCAAATGGGGAGGCGCAGATTCCAGGCTGAGAACGCTCCCGGCATCCAAAAGGGTTTTTAACGCCGGTAAAGCAGCCTCCGCCGGAAGGTTGGCTTTGGTCGCCGCCTCGCGGAGTGAGACAACCCCCAGGCTGGATGCCGCCAAAAACAACACTTCGGCGGGGTCGCCCTGCATCCGCGCCTGCAAGGCAGCGAGAGTGGGCGCATCGAAGCGGCGGTGACGTTTGGCGGGGTGAGGATTCACCACCCAGGCAGCGCCGAGGGTTTCGGAGGGGGAGGGGCGGCGCAGGATGAGCCTGTCGGCGCGGGTGACGGCGAGGGGTTCGTGCAGTTCCAACTGCGCCCAGGTTTCGGCGCCGGGCTGCCCGGCAGGCTGCGCTTCCACTTCCAGCAGGCGCAGAGTGGCGAGGCTTTCGGCTGCGCCCCAAAAGACCTTCACCTGTGCGCCATGCTTCAGGGGGGCAGACAGGTCTGGCAGCAGGCGCAGGCGCACGTCCAGGCGGCGGGAGGGGCTGTATTGCCCCGGCAGGGTGAGCAAATCACCGCGGCGCAGGTCTTCCACTGCCAACCCGGTTAAATTAACGGCGGTTCGGCTGCCCGGTTGGGCGGTTTCTTCTTTGCGTTTGTGGGTTTGCAAGCCGCGCACGCGGGCTTTTTTGCCAGCGGGGAGAATTTCCACCTCGTCTCCCACCCGCAAAGCGCCATCGCTCAGGGTTCCGGTGACAACTGTGCCAAAGCCGGGCATGGAAAAAACCCGGTCTATGGGCAAGCGGGGGCGGGAAAGGTTGGGGCGGGGCGGGGTATTTTGCAGGGCAGCGGCGAGCGCTTGCAAAAGGTTGGGCAGCCCCGCGCCGGTGCGGGCAGAAACCGGCAGAATGGGAGCGTTTTGCAGGGTTGTGCCGCGCAAGGCTTCGCGGATGTCCGCCTGAACCAGGCTTTGCCACTCCGGGTCTTCTGCCAGGTCGGTTTTAGTGAGGACGACCAGCCCATTGGGGATTTGGAGCAAGTCCAAAATGGCGAGGTGTTCGCGGGTTTGGGGCATTACACCCTCATCGGCAGCGATGACGAGCAGGGCGGCATCGATTCCGCCAATGCCCGCCAGCATGTTGCCGATGAAGTCGCGGTGTCCTGGCACGTCTATAATGCCCACTTCTTCGCCGTTGGGTAGGGTAAGCCAGCCAAAGCCCAATTCAATGGTCATTTCGCGGGCTTGTTCTTCTTTAAGCCTGTCTGGATGTGTGCCGGTGAGGGCAGCGATGAGAGTGGATTTGCCGTGGTCTACATGCCCGGCGGTGCCGATGACGCGCATGTTGCTCCTGTGAGGGTTATTTGCCCAAGCGCGGTCTGCCGATGGTGCGCTCGTAGTTGGAGAGGAAGTCATGCGTCCAGTTCATTAGCCCTTGCAGGTGGGTTTCCGTCACCTGGCTGGTTTGCTGAAGGGTGTCCTGTACAACCTGGGCGGCGTCATCCAGTTCGGCAATGCGCTGAACGAGTTTTTCCAACTCAACGCGGATGTTTTTGGTCAGTTCGTCCTGGGTCAGGCTGTAGTTTGTCCAGCGTTTTTGGTCATCTGCCTTAAAGGAAACCCATTCCTGCCGGAAGCGCTCTTCTGCCAGGCGTTGAATTTCGGTAATTTCATTAATGCGGCGTTCCAGTCGGATGTTGATGTCTTCAAAGGCTTCCTGGGAGCGTTTTACGGAGCGTTGGGTTTCTTCCAGCGAGAGGATTTGTTGGTCCAAGCCGCTGGTTTGGCGGTTGAAGGATTCGAATCGGGCTTGCATTTCCTTCCAGGCGCGGTCTCTATCCAGTTGCGCCAGGCTTTGCTGTTCGATGAAGGCGACCTGGGCGTTGCGGCGTTCCGCTTCTGAGACGAGGATTTCATTGATGCGGGCATCCAACTGCCGCAAATTATCCTGATTCAGGTCAGATTTCTCGCGGGCTTCTTCGGAGCGTTTGCGAATGGCGGCGATGTCGCCCTGAATATCCACCACCCGCTTGGCTTCCTGCTTACGAACATCTTCCCCCATGCGGATGGTGCGGCGGATGTCTTCATCGGCGCGGGTGAACTCGGTCAGTTTTTTCTCTATCTCGGTGATGGCGCGGGAGAGGCGGGTATCTTCGTCCACCCGTCCCTGGATTCCGCGCCGGAATTCTGGCAGCACATCCAGAGCGGCGCGTAAGTCTAAGAGGGAGCGGTTAATATTTTCCTGTTCCACCCGGCGGCGGTCGTCCATTTCGCGCTCGTGCTTCAGGCGGCGTTTTTCCACCTCGTCTATGGATTTGGTGAGTTCGCCGCGATATTGAGTCACCATCGTATCAAACTGGTCGAGGCGGGCGGCAGTGGAGGAGAAGCGGGCAATATCTGCGCCCACTTCTTTAATCTGGTTGCGTAACAGTTGAAAGGCGTTTTCGTAACCGGCAATCTGTTCTTGCAGTTCGGCAATGAGAGAATGGTCTTTGCGATATTCTCTTTCCAGCCATTCCAGGCGTTTGGCAAGGTCTTCGGTTTCCATAACATTCTCCGGTTGGGGGGTAGGGCAAGGTTTCGCCTTATTATACGGGCAAAGGCAGGCTCACTTGGTCAGATGCTCAAAGAGCAGGGGCAGGTTGGCAAGGAGGGGCTGCATCCATTGGGGGAAAAGTCCGAGCAAAAACAGGCTGAGCAAGCCCAGGCTGATGAGAATCCGTTGCAGGGTGGTTTCCCCGCTCTTCCAGGTTTCCCCCGGCTCTGCCATGCCCAAAACCGCCAGCGAGCGCAGCGCCGCCACCCAAAGCCCCAGGCTGGCAACCCCCAACCAGGCAGCCGCCGGAAGGGAGAATTGAGCTAGTTTTTGCCACAATGCCTGCCGCACCGGAAAACTCGCCAGCAGGGGAACGCCCGCCAGTGCAAGGTTGGCAAGGGCAAGCCCGGCTGTTGCAAGGGGGTATTTCCGCGCCGCGCCGCGCAAAGCCGAAAAGCGCAGGCTACCAAATTTTTGATGGAGAACGCCCAAAGCGAGAGTCCAGACCCCTAGGGCGGCAGTGCGCGGGATGATGAAGTAGAAAATGGCTTGCAGGGCAAAAGCCCGGTCTGGCAGGCTGAGGGCGGCGAGGGAGATGCCCACCTCCGCAATGGCGGCGTAAGCAGCCACCCGCCCCAAATGACGCTGAAACGCCGCCCAAATCCCAGCAGAAGCCGCCGTAAACAAGCCCGCCACTTGCAAGGCAAAAGCCAGGTCGGATGATTCGCGCAGCCAGGAGTAACGGTCTAAAAAGTTGAGGGCAAAGACCAGGCTAAAAGTGGGGAAAACGCTCAACACAAACCCGGCGGCGTAGGGGGAGGTTTCTTCCATCAGCAGGGGAGCCCAGGTGTAGAAAGGGAAAAGCGCCAGAAGGAGGGAAAAACCCAAACTGAGCAGGGCTGCCGCCTGTGAGATTTGCGCCACTTCGCCGGGGACAGCCTCCACCCCGGAGAGCAAAACCCCGGCGAAGAGGATGGCAGGCATGGCAAGGGTCTGATGGATGAGAAAGCGCAGAACGCCCCGCCCGGCAGCCCCGCCCGGCGGCGCGAGCAGGGGCAGCGAGATGAGTACCGCCATCTCTATCAGCAGCCCGGCGTATAAAAAGGGTTGCACCGCCAGCGAAGCCACCAGCAAGGCAAGCAACATGAGCCCCAGCGGCACAATCCGCCGGGCAGCAGAGACAGCCTGCGCCCCAAAGAACCAGAAGGAGGCAACCAGGTAGATGAGGACGAGCAGGGGCTGGTCGGCGGCGGTGAGGCTGATTTGTCGCCCCCAAAAAACCAGGGTGGAATCAATACGGAGGGAGTAAGCGCCGAGGCGTTGCGCCGTATCTGGGGGCAGGAACAAGGCTGTAGCGGCCAATCCCAGGCTGAGGAGGGTTCCGAGCCAGGCAACCCAACGCTCCCTGGGCAAAAAAAGCAGCAGCCCGCCCAAAACGGCGGGGAGGAGAATCCAGACGGTTGGGGCGTTCATCCGGGCTGCTCCGTTTCCGGGTCGTTGAGCAGGATGAGATACGCGCCTGCCAGGGCAATGCCGAGGGTGATAACCGCCAACATGCCGGTAACAAGGACGGCGTTTTCTGCCAGGGCGTAGAGGATTTCAAAACCGGAGAGAAAGGTGAGAAGCCCCAGGGTAACGCGCAAGGGTTGGGCGTTTAGTCCCAACTGAAGCAAGCCCATCACCATCAGCAGCGCCGCGCCCAGCAGGCTAAAAAACGGCAGGGTAGGGAAGGCTGCCCCAAGCCCCTGAGCAATGGCAAAGACAGCCACGAGCGCCAGCCCCACCGAAAAAATGCGAAAAAGCCAGCCCTGTGGCTGGGATGTCTCCGGGCGCAGGTCATCCCTGTCCACCCTGGTCATGCTCAGGGTGGCGGCGGACATCCAACCGGCGATGAGTTTGATGGCGGCGAGGGGGAATTCCCAATGGGAGAGGATAAGCAAGAAA
>DYNS01000480.1 GCA_020720965.1 Anaerolinea sp.
CCCGCCGCCGGTGTCGTCATCATCGTCATCCCCGCCCGAAGAACGGGACCCGCCGCCGGTGTTGTCGTCATCGTCATCCCCGCCGGGAGAGCGAGAACCGCCGGTGTTGTCGTCATCGTCCTGCCCGCCCGAAGAGCGGGACCCGCCGCCGGTGTCGTCATCATCCCCGCCCGAAGAGCGGGACCCGCCGCCGGTGTTGTCGTTGTCCTGCCTGCGTTTATCACCCGGCTTTTGTTTTTTCGGCATCGGGGTTCCTGGCAGGTTGGCGGAATACTCCTGGGCGGGGAGAGCGGCAAGATACCCTTCCTCGTCAAAGCGGCGGACCAGGTGCAGCGCCGCTTGAAGCGCCTCCTCCGCCGTCCCCCGCACGCCCCGCCGAATAACTGGCTCCAATTCGTCAAAGACGGCCCTCGCCCTGGGGGTCATGCCCTCATGGACTTCCTCCCGCACCCGGAAGTAGGGCAGACCGCTGTACAGCAGCGCCCAAAAGACCTGCTCCGCCTCCGGGACGGCCTCCCCCACTCTCTCGTTCCAGCGCGGGTTGATGCGGCAGCTGGCTGCCAGGATTTCCGCCACCCCTGCGTAGTTCCGGGCAAGCAGCCTCTCCATCCGCCCATCCTCCACGATGTTGAAGAATCTTGGCAAACTCTTTGCAGCAGCGGCGCTCAGGTTGTCCACCTTCTCCAGCCCCTCGGCTATCGCCAATACCTCATTCCAGGTATCCGCCGGGGTGAATTGCTCATGCCCCAACTCGTGATAGATGCCCGCACGGGTAACGACCAGGTTGTGGGCAGGGTTTGCCCTGCGTCCCAAGGGGTAGGGGTCTGCGTAGATGCTGCCCTTCATGTCGGTTCCAAAACCCTCGCCCTCGCGCAGGATGACCTTTCGCGGCTTGCCCGTCAGACCGGTGGCTATCCGGCTGTACATAGTCGCCAGGTCAGCGTGCGCAAGGGGCGCTCTCTGGTCGTCTTCGTCCAATTGTTTCGTCACCGAGCGCAGGTCTTTCGGTTTCGGGTTTCCCTGGCGGTCTTTGCCTTCCTTGTTGTAGCCGCTGCGGTCAAAGCCGTCCCGGTCGTAGCCAAAAATATCGAAGCCATCGCGGGTGTAGCCTTTTTTGTTTCGTCCGGTTATTTTGCTAAACCCTTGCCTGTCGAAGCCTTTGATGTCAAAGCCGTCCCCGTTGTAGCCCTCGTAACTGTATTCCGCGTTGTAGTCCGGTCTTAGGTGGGAAAAGTAAAAACTATCATCATCCGCGCTTTTGGCATCTCCGTTGACATAGACAACGACCTTCTTCCCAAAGTGAGGGCAGGAATGCCCCTCGCCATTGGTGAACTGCCCACAATACGGACAGCGAAACAATACCCCGCCACGGTTCTCGTTAGCGCGTAGACTGCGCCCGCTCTTCTCCCGATGAACGATGTAACGCGCACCAAAGTCATTGTTCGCGGGATGGTGCTGTTTGTTATCGTATGAGGTGAGAGAGAAGGGCGTAATAGGCGGCGGTGGAGCCGCTTCTTCGTAGGGGACTATCCTCGGAATGTAAACTCTTTTGTACGCGCCCGTACTCGTGCTGTAAAACGCACTGATGTATTTATATTCGGAGACCGTTTGGTGGCGCATTTTTCTCTGGGTGTTGTCCGGGTCCTGGCAGTATCCGCTTTCCGGGTCGTAAATCCAGCCGTAGTAATTCCTCTGCCTGCCCTGTTCGTCCGGGGCGGTCAGTCCTTCCTTGTTGTAGCCCCAGGGGTTGTAGCCATCCTTGTCGTAGCCCGATTTGTCGTATTTGGGGATGACCATCTCCCCTTTTTTCCCCGGTACCCTGCGCGGGTTGCCGTTGCTGTCCAGTGGGGGATTTTTGGCGTATCCCGTCCAGGTTCTGCCGTCC
>DYNS01000162.1 GCA_020720965.1 Anaerolinea sp.
CACGCCGTATTGCACGTCCAACTGGTATTGGAAGGTGTAGGGGATGGTTTCGGGCGAACCGGCGATGAGGAGGTAGTAGGGAACGCCCCCGGCGGGGTCGGCGGGTCCGGGTCCACGCCCGTTGCGTTTGAGGAAGTCGTTTTTGCTTTCTCCGTTTTTTACGCCCTGTTCCGCGCCGACAAATTCTTTGTAAAAGGTTTCGTCCACAGCGGCTGCCTGGGCTTGGCGATGGTCTAGCAGGGGTTTGAGGGCTTCTTTAAGGGCATCTACCGATTTTTTGGGCAAGGCAGATGGGAAGAGTACGCCCCACCCGGTTTGGGAGAGGTCGTTTTTGTCTATTCCTTCGGCAACGCCAAAATGGCTGTTCTTTTGGGCATCCAGCGCCTTACGCATTTTTGCGTCTTTAAGTTCTTCCGGGCTGAGCTTTTGCCCGCGTGCCACTCTGGCAATCATGTCGGTAGTAACGCCTTCGTCCAAATAACCGCCGGTTTCGGCATCAATACCATTGAGGGACAGTTCTTGCGACATAGAGTCTCCTTGGGGGATTTAGGGGGTGAGGATACAAATATCATCTTCCGGGCTGCCAGGCTCTGTAGATTGGCAATCCAGGTTTTGGCGCAGGCGCTCTTGCGCCAGGCGGATGAGTTCGGCATTGTCCAGGGTGAAGCCGCGCACCGTCCAGTCGTTGACAACTGCGACGACTTCGTGTTCGTTGACGGGGGAAATTTCAATATCCAGAAGGGTGTCGTCGTTGGCAAAGGCGTAGGCGCGGAGGGTGTAAACGACTTCCCATTCGTGCTTTTTGGCGTTTTTCAGTTCCCAAACCTTTACCACACCATCCGCCCCGGCGCTGAGGATGTATTGGCGGTTTTGAATGGTGGAGTAGGTGACGCTGAAGATGGTGGCGGTGTGTTCGCGGTAGGTACGCAGGATGCGCTTTTCGGCGGGGGTTTCGGGGCGAATGTCCCAGAGGATGAGCAGGGCATCGTCTCCGACTGAGACCATTTGGGTTCCGTCCGGGCTAAAGTCAAAGTCGCGCACAAAGTCTTCGTGCCCGGTGAGGGTGAGTTTGAGGGCGCCGGTTTTCGCGTCTATGAGGTAGATGTTTTCATCTTCGCGGTATTGCACGGCGATTTGGTCGCTGGCGAGGTTGAATTGCACCTGAGAAACAACCTTGCGGGGGGAATTTTCGCCCAGAATGTGTTTATAGGAGTAGGAAGCGAATTGAGTGTTGGTGATGGCATCCCAGAGAACAACGTCCCCTTTTTGGGTTCCGGCGGCAATCCACCAGTCGTTGGGGCTATAGTCGGCGGAATAGACGGGGCTGTCATGTTCCAGGGTGAAGAGGGGGGTGCGTTTTTCTACATCCCAAATGATGACGGTTTTATCGAGCGAGGCAGAGACGAGTCGGGAGCCGTTGGCGTTAAAGTCCACATTAAAGACTCCGGCGGTGTGCCCTTTGAGGGCGTTGCCGCTTCTTAGCCCGGTTTTGGGATCTATAAAGAGAATTTCGCCAGGCAAGCCGTAACTGGGGTAGGGAGAATCTATGTTCTTGGCGAGGGAAGCCGGGAGGGCGAGGAGGGTGCCTTGCGGGTTGTAGTCCACATCTTCGGCGTAGCCGGGGATTTCTTCGGCGGTTTGGATGTCTTCGGTAAAGCGCTCGTAGTTGCCGCTCCAGGAAATATCCCAAATGCGGATGGTTTTGTCGGCGCTGGCAGAGGCGAGCAAGCCGCTATCCGTAGGATGGAGAGACAGGGCGTAGACCTGGTCGGTGTGGCCCCGGAGTTCCAGTTTGCTGCGCCCGTACACGCCTCCCCAAAGGCGGATGGAGCGGTCTGCTCCGGCGGAGATGATTTCGCCTTGCACCGAGTCTGCATCCGAGCCGGGGCGGACGGTGATGCCGTACACCCAGTCGTCATGCCCGCTGATTTTCATCACCTGTTTGCCTGTGGAAATGTCCCAGACGTACACGCCGCCATCGGTGGAGGCGGTGATGAGGCGGTTGGGGTTGATGCCGAAACTGACGCCCGTCATGCGCGGGGGGTTGGAGATGATGCGGGAGGGCAGGGTGAAGGAGGCGAGGCGGGAGTAATCTTGCAGGTTCCAGACTTTGGAGGAGCCATCCAGCGAGGCGCTTGCCAGCATTTGACCATCCGGGCTAAAGGCGAGGGCTTCCACCGGGTCGGTGTGTTCGGCGAAGGTGTGAATTTCGCTCAAATCTGCCAGGTTCCAGAGTTTGATGAGGGAATCGGAGGCGCCGGTTGCCAGGGTTTTGCCATCCGGGCTGAGGGCAAGCCCCCAGATGATGGCGCCGGGGTGGGCGTTGGGGTTGCGGCGGATTTCCTGCCAGGTGGCTGTTTCCCAGACGATGATTTCGCCTTTGCCGTTGACGGCGATGAGCAGGCTGCCATCTGGGTTGAAGAGGACGGCAGTCGCGCCGTAGGAGGCGGCATCCGGGTTGATTTGGAAGTCTTGCAGGGGTTGGGTCTGAGCGCCGGAGGCATCCCATACTTTGATGGTTCCATCGCGGCTGGCGGAGGCAAGCAGGCTGCCGTCGTGATTGTAGGAGACGGCGTAAACGCGGTCGGTGTGCCCGTAGTAGGAGCGGATGAGGCGCAGGGAGGGCAGGGAGCGGTGCAGAGAGTCTATGGCGGCGGGCAGGGGCGGGGTGGTGTTCTGCATCGCTTCCAGTGCGTAGAAAACGCTTTTTACCGGGTCGGTTTTGAGGGCGCTGAGAGAGTCGGCGGCGAGCTGCCCGGTTTGGGCGCGGTTTTCGGCGCGGCGGGCGAGGATGAACATGAAGACGGCTACCGCCAGCGCAACCAGGCTGAGGGCGAGCAAGGCGCGGACAATTTGGTTGTTGCGCTTTTCTTTTTTTGCTGCCTCGTCAAATTTACGGCAGGCGGAGAGGAAATCCGCTTCTACGGGGAGCATGATGTCGGCGTTTTTGGCTGCCCACTGTTCCGCTTCGATATATTCCTCGCCAAAGAGGAGGAAGCCTTCGGTGCGCCCCTGTTCGTTCCACATATCGGCGGCGCGTTGCAGGCTGCTGAGGTGTGCGTCAAACCACCCGCTGTTATCGTTAATAATCGGCTCGATGAGGCGGTCGTGGGCGAGTTCGTACCAGGTGGAGCCACCGCGTTTTTCGGCGCGGACGAGATAGGTGCGTTCCAGTTCGCGGATGGCTTCGTTTTCCAGCCCATCGCTTTTGCCGGGGGCGAGGAGGACTTGCCCGCGTATGCCCTGCTTGGTGATGAGTTTGCGGTCGAACCACTCGCGGATGGCGCGTTCCCGCACGCCGACTTTGGCGGCAACGGTGGCAACCTGGAGTTTGTAGTAATCTGCCAGGGCGGTGTTTACGTCTCCGGCGCGTTCCACATCGTCCACGCCGATTTCCATATCATCGCGCTCGATGGAGGTCCACAGGCGGCGGCAAACGACCTGCAACTGAACCGGTTCCACGTACACGCCGAGTTCTTTTTTAGTGGTTCCATCCGGCTGCTGCACCTGCATCAGACGGAGTTCGTCTGCCAGTTTGCGGGCAGCCTGGTCTTCAAAGGTGACTCCCTGAAGGGTTGGTGGGTTTTGAATGGCGGAGAGGGCGGCATCGGCTTGGAGCAGGCGCAGGCGGTAACGCACCGAGAAGCCGGTGGGAACGGGTTTGATGTAGGAATCGAGGCGGGCGACGTAGTCTTCGCGCAGGGAGTAGAGCATCCAAATGCTGCGGTCGCGCAGGGCTTCGCCGAGTTGGTTAAAAAATTCCTGTTTTTGCTCGCGGGCGGCGGGGTCTATGGTGATGACTTCTTCGCCCTGGTCTATGATGGTGACGATGGAGTTGATGGGGGCTTCTTCGGGTTTGGCGTTGGCTTCGGCGCGGGCATAGTATTTTTGCAGGTAGGCTTTTAAGCGCAGGGAGGCGAGTTCGGCGGCGGGGAAGCGTTGTTCGGGGGGAACGCCTTCTTCAAAGCAGACCAGCAGGCTGTAAACGTAGCGGTTGAATTTGGGCGTCTGCTCCAGTTCTGGCGGGGGTTCGTGGTTTACGCGGGCAACCGGCAGGAGGTGGAAACCGTTTTCTTCCAGTTTGGGCAAGACCGAGGCGTTGAGGATGGAACTTTTGCCCGCGCCCGAAGGAGAGTAGAGCATGACGATGCGCTCGGCAATGAGCAGGTCCAGCAGTTCCGAGGTTTCTTGCTCGCGCCCGTATAGTTTTTCGCCTTTGCGAAAGGGGCGTGTGCCAACATAGGGGTTGGGTCGGGAAGCGATGGTAGGGTTAGATGACATTCGCGTAAGGTCCTATGCTTTGCGTTTTCGTAAAGCCAACTCAGATAAAAAGTCCTGCGATTTGCCCCAGTAGAGGTTGATTTGAGCGTCGCCAAAATATTTTTGCAGGTATTGGCGGGCGCGTTTGGGGCTGGCGTTGCGAATTTCGTCCAGTTCCAGTTGAACGCCAACATGCGAGTAGCGCCCCCGCCGGGCTGCGCCGGGTTGCACCATGACAGTGCGGAAGAGGGCGCGGAAGGACCAATCGTCCAGGTGAAAGCCGAGGACGAGCAGAGCGGAATCGGTGAGGGCACGCAGCACCGCCGGGGGAATGACCGGGGGAGTGCGCTTTTTGTTGGCGGTGAAGCCCATCAGAAATTCAAAATAATCGTCTTCGGTCAGCACCATCGAATCTGGGGTGTTGAGATGCCCGAAAAGGTGATAGACGAGGGGGCGTTCCGGAGTGGGGTTGAATCCCGGCTCCGAATCGTACACCGAGGGGGCGTAGAATCGCTCACTCCAGGGGCAGATGACCACTTCCGGGCTTTTTCCGGCTTCGCGCAGGGCATCTGCCATCAGGTCATCGTAGTTGGTGGTGATGTAGATGCGGAGGGGCAGGCTTGCCAAAATTTTGTGCTGTTCCTGCGGGTCATTGTCGCGCAGGGCTTTGCCCCCGGCGGTTAACGCCTCCAGCAGTTGCGCGCCGGGCAGGTCGGCGGCTTCGGTTTGGTTATGCTGGCGCATGGAGCCGCGAATCGATTCTTCCACCGCCATAAAGAGGGTGTTTAAATCCTGGTTGATGGAGATGTATTGGGTGACATTGGGCATGGAATTACGCAGGAAGGTGGAGAAGGGGAAGTGAAATTTCTCCGCCAGTGATTCTGCCATGTCCTGCCAGGAGCCGAGGAGAGGCTCGTAAAGACCGGGTCCTAAAATGGGGGTGCATTGCCCGCCCTGAATGGAGGAAAGCAGGGTGGGCCATTTTTCAAACTCTTCGCCTTCTTCGCCCACGCCGGGAACGTACCAGATTCTGCCGCTGCGGAGACGCATAAAGAGAACGGGCATCCAAAAATCGTGGGCATCGCGGATGAGTCCGCGTGCAACTGCCAGGGCGCGGTCTATTTGCCCGTCCACCTGTAGTTCGGTAAAGAAGGCGGGCAGGAACTTTTTAACGCTCTCCATGCTGATGTTGCCCTGCATGGCAATCACCGCCGGGATGCCCGCTTGGGCGAGGCGGGGTCCGAAGGCTTGTAAGACGCGCCCGGCTTGTTGGTTGATAATTTTCCCGTCCCCGGCGCTCTGGCAGGAGGCGAGGACGATGAGGCGGGGCGGGTTCTGAAGTTCGCGCAGGCGGGTGATGATGTCTTCGACTTTGACGATGGCGGCAGAGCCGTCATCATTTTGCAGCCAAATGCGCGGCTCGTTGTTTGCCACCGTGCCATGCGCCGCCAGGTATAGAATGTCGCAGCCGGCGCGGAGTTTGGTGAAGAGGTTGTTGAGGGTGCAGGGTTCGGTGAGACCGAGTTTCTCCAGCGGAATCGCGCCCAGCGATTCTTCGGCGCGGGCAATTTCTCCGGCAACATCCACCGGGGCGAGTTTGTACTCTGCCAGGTTGGATGGGTTGGCGGAGGCTGCCAGGGCTTTGAGATTTCCCTCAGGACGCAAACTGACCGGGCGCAGGTCGGCACTGGAGATGTAACGGGAGGGGAGAATGTTTTCGCCGGTGAAGAGGGGCAGTTTGTCCTGGGGGTCTCGCAGGGTTTCCCAGTAAATGGAGTTGATTTCGGGGGCGGTAGGACCCGCCATAATGCGAATCCGCAGGGATGCTTGCGATGCGGCGGCGCTGGCGCGTGCCTGGGCAAAGGCGGTTGTCATCTCCGGCACAAAGAGGCTTTCTGCCAGCATTTTGCCGTATTCCGGCGGGTCGGCAATCATCACTTGCAGGGTGGGAAAGTCAAACTCTACAAGGATGGGTTCACCGCTTCCCAGGCGGGTGTCGGCATCCGAATCGGGCAGGCTGAGGCGCATTTCAAGGCTGTATTTCCCCTCTTCGCGTTTGTGAAGGCTCATTTCGAGGTCAGCGAATTTCATGAAGCGGCATCCTGAAGGTATCGAGAGACCGCCTCTTTACCCAAAGGCAAAGAGGCGGTGCGGGGGGCGCTACGTGAGCGCTTAGCAGTCTTCCGGGCTAACCTGGGGGACCGGGTCTTCCGGTCTTTCTGCAAGCAACCAAGCGGCGACATAACCTTTGTTGCCGCGCACATCTTTCACTTTCATCCATTTTCCGGCTTTGCCCACCTTGCGGGCGGCGACATCTTGCTTGCCCATGGCAATCAGTTCTGCGCCTTTGGGCATCCGCAGGATGAGGGTTTTCTGGGAGATGAAGGGTTTGGTACGCAGGGCAACGCCTTCCTCCAGGGTTCGCACCACCAGCGGGGGAATTTCTCCGATGCTGAAGTTGGCGGCAGCAGTCTGGCGCTGCGCCTGGGGACCGAAAGCGCCCAGGCTAACGATGGAGACGTACCAGGCGGCAACTACGCCCTGTTTTCCTTCCACGTCTGCCACCTTGAGCCATTCGTACATGGTTCCCACTTTGCGTTTTACTTCGTCTGCGCTTTCCAGCACCTTTAATTCTGTGCCGATGGGGTACATTTTGAGAATGCTGTCTGGGGTGCTATCCGGCTTGCTGCGAAGTTTGAGAGCATCTACGTTGGTTTTGACTACCGGCGCGTCTTTGGGGACGGGGACAACGGCGGG
>DYNS01000163.1 GCA_020720965.1 Anaerolinea sp.
ACGCGGACACATGTCCCTGCACGCGCGGCAGGTTGCCATTGCCGCAGGCGCAAGCCCCGCGCAAGTGGAGCAGGTGGCAGCGCAAATGGTGGCAGAGAAGGTTATCCGCATTGACCGGGCGGAGGAAATTCTGCACTCGCTGCGCTCGCTGAATAGAGAGTAGATAATTCGTTATTCGACTGCAAGGCTAAAAGGCTACCCCAAGGATTCTTATGTCTCAAAACATTTTACTCAAACCCTCCCGCCCGGTTGGCATTGTGGGCTATGGCGCTTATGTCCCTCGTTACCGCATCCCTGCCAGAGAAATTGCCCGCGTTTGGGCAGGCGGTGGAAAGGGCGGTTTGCCCATTAAAGAAAAAGCCGTGCCGGGGCTGGACGAAGACGTGATAACCATGTCCATCGAAGCGGCGCGGAACGCCCTGCTGCGAGCGCAAATTGACCCGCAAACCCTGCGGGCGGTGTGGGTCGGCTCAGAATCTCACCCTTACGCCGTCAAACCTACCTCCACCGTTGTAGCGGAAGCCATTGGCGCCTCCGTCAGCATCCAAGCCGGAGATTGGGAATTCGCCTGCAAAGCCGGAACCGAGGCAATGGTTGCGGCAATGGGCTTGGTTGGCTCTGGAATGGGAGACTACGCCCTGGCAATTGGCATGGATACGGCGCAAGGCAAACCCGGAGACGCGCTGGAATACACAGCGGCGGCAGGCGGCGCGGCTTTTGTGCTGGGTCCCGCCGAAGAATCGCTGGCAACCCTCAACTGCTCCTATTCCTACGTCACCGACACGCCCGACTTTTGGCGGCGCGAATACCAAAAATACCCAGAGCATGGCGTGCGCTTCACCGGCGAGCCTGCCTACTTTCAACACGTTACATCCTCCGCCAAAACGCTGATGCAGGAATTGGGCACGAGCGCCAAAGATTACACCTGGGCAGTGTTTCACCAACCGAACACGAAATTCCCTCAACGGGCAGCCCAACTGCTGGGATTTTCCCCGGAGCAAATTGCCCCCGGATTGCTGGTTCCGACCATCGGCAATACCTACTCTGGTTCATCCATCATCGGGCTGACAGCCATTTTGGATACCGCCAAGCCGGGCGACCGCATCCTGCTGGTATCCTTCGGGTCTGGGGCAGGCTCGGATGCCTTCGACATCACCGTCACCGACAAAATCTCCACCCGGCAGGCGCTGGCGCAAAAAACACAAGACTACATCGCCCGCCGTACCGAAATAGACTACGCCACCTACGCCCGCTTCCGAGACAAGATTACGATGCGGTAGGGAAGGACGGCAGTAGGGAATAGAAAATTCGTCATTCGACTACCCGACTACAAGACGGACGGACAACACATGACACAAGTAATCATTGCAGGAATTGGACAAACCCCTGTAGGCGAGCATTGGGAACTTTCCCTGCGCCAACTGGCGGGGCAGGCTATTCGGGCGGCGCTGGCAGATTCGGGTGGGTTAAAGCCGCAGGCGCTCTTTGTCGGCAACATGCTTGCGCCCAACCTCTCCCGGCAGGCGCATTTGGGCGCGTTAATTGCGGAATATGCCGGGCTAACCGGCATCGAAGCCGTAACGGTGGAGGCAGCAGGCGCTTCTGGCGGGGCGGCGCTGCGTCAAGCCTACCTGGCAATTTTAAGCGGCTTCGTAGAGGTTGCACTGGTAGTGGGAGTGGAAAAATTCACCGACACCATCGGCGCAGAAGTGGACGGGATGGTAGCCTCCGCCACCGATGGCGACTACGAAGCCGAGCAGGGGCTTACCCCAACCGCCCAGGCAGCCCTGCTGATGCGCCGCTACCAGCACGAACATCAACTCCCACCAGATGCACTGGAAAAATTCCCCCTGCTGGCACACGCCAACGGAGCGGGAAACCCCCACGCCATGTTCCGCAAGGCGATTAAGCCCGAAGCCTACCTTAAAGCGGAAATGATAAGCGAACCGGTAAACCTGCTGGATGTCGCTCCCCAAGCCGATGGCGCGGCAGCGTTGCTCCTGGTTCGCGCCGACCGACTACCTGCCGGGCAAAAAGCGGTGCGGATTGCCGCCTCTGACCTTTGCATTGATACCGTTGCCCTGCACGACCGGCACGAGGTTCTGCACTTTCAGGCGGTGCAAAATTCTGTTCAGCGGGCGCTTGCCAAAGCCGGGCAAAAATTGGAAGATATGGACTTCTTTGAATATCACGATGCCTACAGCATCTACGCCGCCCTCAGCCTGGAAGCAGCCGGTTTTGCCGGGCGCGGACAAGGCTGGCGAGGCTGCAGCCTGCCCTGCGCCACCCTGGGCGGGCTAAAGGCTCGCGGCTACCCCGGCGGCGCTTCCGGGGTGTACCAGGCGGCGGAAGCGGCGTTACAGTTACGGGGCGAAGCGGGCGCTTGCCAGGTAGCGGGGGCAAGGCTGGGGATGATTCAGGCGCTCGGCGGACCGGCATCCACCGCGGTAACACACATCCTGGAAAAGGTTGCCTGATTTTCCCGACGTTCTTGTCATCTAACCGTCAGCCTCGGGGCTGACGGTTTTTTGTATAATGAAAGTAAGGAGACCGCTATGAAAAAACTACTCTGGTTTGCCATTTTGCCCCTATTGGTTGCCCTTGCCTGTAACTTACCCGGCGCGCCCAGCCCCGCCCCGGCAGTGGATGCAACCAAAATCGCGCTGGAACTTCAGGCGACCGCCCTATCCCTGCAACTGACTCAAGTCCCCACCCTGCCCCTCGCCCCCACCGCTGACACCACCAAAGCCGCCCTGGAAGCCCAGGCAACCCAATTTTCGGCGCAAAAAGACGACACACCCACCGCCCAACAACCGCCCACCCTGCCACCCACCCCGGCGCAAGCAAGCATGGAAGAGCGCATTCAGAACGCCAAAATATTAGTCTACGAAGATGCCGGCGCGATTCCGCTGCGCGAATGGGTAAAAGACACCCTGGATGTGATGGGGCTGAAGTACCTGCATGTCGGCGACCGGATTGGCGATTTCATGTCCGCCCTCAACTCCAGCACCCCATGGGATTTAATCATTGTGGCAGCCGAGAGCCGCTCTGGGGTGCAGGGGGAGTTTTGGGATGTCATCACCCCCAAAGTGACCAGCCAGGATACTGCCCTCATCGTGGAGATGTGGTATCTCTCCGACATCGCCAACGGGCGCATTCAGTCGCTCACCTCCCGCTGCGGCATCCAATTTCAGAAAACGCGCGGCGAAGTAGAATCGATTTACCTGCTGGAAAGTACTCACCCGGTCTTTTCCACCCCCAACAGCGGATTTTCCCTCACCAACTACTTTGGCTACTGGAACGACAAAGGCGGCGACTACCTCCGCCTGACCGGCAGCGGAGATGCCAGCCTGCTGGCGGGCGGCTTCTTGCGAGAAAAATCATCCTATGGGCTGCTGGCAAACTGCCTGGAGGGGCGGGTCATCTTCCAAACCTTCTCCAGCCACGATTATCACCAGGACGATATGCAAATGTTGTGGGAAAATTACATCATTAACACCCTCACCAACCATTTTCTGGCAACACAAGATTAACCACCCCCATTTAATAGGAGCCACCATGACCTACACCCAATCCCCCTGGAGCCTCGCCGACCTCTTCCCCGGCATCGAAAGCCCGGAAATCGACCTCGCCTTCCAACGCCTGCAAGCCCAGGTTGCCGAATTTGAAGAATCACGCGCCGAACTAAAAGCCGAAATTGCCCCAGAAAAGTTTTTGGCAATCCTGCAAGAATCCGAAGCCCTCACCCGCGCCGGATACCGCGTCTATGGCTTTGCCAGCCTGGGGTTTTCTGCCAACACCCAAGACCAAGCCGCCCAGGCGCTAATGGGCAGGGTGCAGCAATTCTTTGCAGAACTGCAAAACCGCACCCTCTTCTTTAGCCTGTGGTGGAAAGACCTGGACGAAACCAATGCCGCCCGCCTGTTGGATGTCTCTGGCGACTACCGCTACTACCTGGAAGAAATGCGCCACTACAAGCCGCACACCCTCACCGAAGCGGAAGAAAAAATCGTCAACCTCAAAAACGTCACCGGTATAGAAGCCCTCACCACCCTATACGATGCCATCACCAACCGCTACACCTTCCGCCTGGAAGTGGACGGCGAAACCAAAGAACTGACTCGCGGCGAACTCATGTCCTACGTCCGGCAGGCAGACCCCGACCTGCGCGCCCGCGCCTACCAGGAACTGTACCGTATTTACGGCGAGGAAGGTCCCATCTTGGGGCAAATGTACCAAACCGTCGTGCGCGACTGGCGCAACGAAAACATCAACCTGAGAAAACACGCCACCCCCCTCGCCGCCCGCAACCTGGCAAACGACATCCCCAACGACGTAGTGGACACCTTGCTGGAAGTCGCTCAACAAAACGCCCCGGTATTCCAGCGTTACTTCAAGGTCAAAGCCCGCCTTTTGGGGCTGCAAACCCTGCGCCGTTACGACCTCTACGCCCCCGTCAGCCAATCCGAAAAAGTGTACGACTTCGCCGCCGCCGCCCAAATGGTGCTGGATTCTTTCAGCCAATTCTCGCCCCAGGTAGGCAAACTGGCACAGCGCGTGCTGGACGAAAATCACCTGGATAGCGAAGTCCGCAAAGGCAAACGTGGCGGCGCATTTTGCGCCACCATCACCCCAGACTACACCCCCTGGGTGCTGGTGAACTATCAGGGGCGCGGCGATGACGTGGCAACCCTGGCGCACGAACTCGGTCACGCCATTCACTCCATGCTGGCGGAACATCACAGCCTCTTTACCCAACACGCCTGTCTGCCGCTGGCAGAAACCGCCTCCACCTTTGGCGAGATGATGCTGGTAGACCGCCTGCTGGCGCAGGAAAGCGACCCCACCGTACGCCGCGACATGCTCTTCCGCCAGGTGGACGATGCCTACGCCACCATCATGCGCCAATCCTTTTTTGCCCTGTTTGAAAAACAAGCCCACGAGATGATACAAAACAATGCCTCGGTGGACGAACTCGCTGCTGCGTACATGCAAAACTTAAAAACTCAATTTGGCGATGCGGTGGAAGTGGCAGAAGAATTTCAATGGGAATGGGTCAGCATCCCGCACATTTACCACACCCCCTTCTATGTGTACGCTTACGCCTTTGGACAGCTGCTCGTCCTCTCGCTCTACCAGCAATTCAAAGCCGAGGGCGAAGCCTTCAAACCCCGTTATCTGCAAATTCTCTCCGCGGGCGGCTCCGAATCGCCAGAAACCGTCCTCACCCGCGCCGGAATAGACATGCACGCCGCCTCCTTCTGGCAGGGCGGCTTTGACGTTATTGCCCGCCTGGTGGAAGAACTGGAGAAGATGTAACCACCTCCGCCAGTAGCCCCAACTCTGCCAGCGCCGCCAGCAGTTTGGGCGCGGCATCTGGCGCAATGACCACCGAAGTCGGTCCAAGCGGCTCGCCCAAAAAGCGAGCCGCTTTCGATTTCCGCAATTCCTCCAACACCTCCGGGCGGCTCACCTTCAACGCCGTCAGGGTCTCAATCTTCGCCTCGCTACCCTTCGCCTCCCAACGCTGCAAAGCCTTCACCAACACCGGCGGAACCTGCCCGCCGCCATGCTTTGCCAGCAAAGAAAGCAAATGGGAGGCTTTTAACCCCTGCCCGGCAGCCCGACTCAACGATTGGGGCGTAACCCGGTAACGGTATTCACCCGGTTTCTCCTCCTCCCAATCGCAGAATCGCGCAATCTGATACCTTGCCGCACGCGGGAAAGACCTCTCCACAACCACCCGCCCCTCCGAAAAAGCCTGCGCCTTGCCACTCTCCTCGCCCTGCGCCAGCGCCGCCACCAGACGAAAAGCCGTCACCTCGCCCTCTTCGCGGCTGCGCGCCAAATCCACCTGTGCCAGCCAAAACAAAGGACCCGTCACCAGGTAACGCACCAAAGCCCCGTCCACCTCGTCCCAATGAGCAAAACCACGTAAAAACTGCCCGTCCGCCTCCCGTTTAATAAACCAGGAGTCATAATCCCCGGCGGGACGTTGAAAATCGGCATACCTCGCCTTCACATCCCGCACCAGCGCATTCAGGCTCCACCACTGCCCCTCCGGGATGGGCGCGAGCAAATCCAGCAAAAATTCACGAGTCACCAAAGGCTGGTTTTGCCAACCACCCTCAAAAGTCAGCCCCGGCAATTGCCTCAACTCGTTAAACGCCGGGCTGCCCTGCCAGGCTTCCACCAAAAACATCAAAGCGCGGGGGCGGGGCATCTCCAAAAAGGCTTTCACCGCCTCCGGCGCAAGGCGCAGCTCGGCATCCAGCAGGCGGGCAGCGGTGAGAACGCCCAGCAAAATGGGGGCAGGCACGCTCAGGCGCGGAATCTCCAATCCCATGCGTAAAGCCGCCAGGCAGGTAGTCGCATCATCCAAAATCTGGTCGGAAGCGGATTGGGGAAAAGCCTTCTCGGCGGGGGACGCTGCCCTCCCCAAACGCGATTCAGCGGCGGGAGCGGGGCGCGGGGGCGCTACCGGGCGGGAGGCTGCTTCCGTTACCTCCGCCTCCTCATATCCGGATTCAGAAAAATCCTCGTAGGCTGGCTCTTCCCTCAACAGCGGGGCGGGCGGGGGAGGGCTGACAGCCTCCTCTTCTTCCTCCGCCTCCACATCCTCACTCATCGCCGCCGAGGGGCGCGCCTCGAACCCGATAAACTCCAGCGCCTGCAACAAATCTTCTGGAATGTAAGCAAACTCCTGCGGACCAGAATCCGTCTCAAAAAAGGCTTTTGCGAGCAAAGCGCGGTAGTACAAAGTTTCGGCAGCGGAATTGGGTCGAACATGCGGCTGTTCGCGGTCCCGGCGGGCTGCGCCCATCTCGCGCAGGTCGCCAAATTGACGGGCAAACGCCACCCAGCGCATCTTGCCGCCCTCTGCCAAAAGGGCGCTGAGGGCTTGCTCGGCGGCGGGCGGCAAAGCGGAGATGACTTCTTCCATCAGTTCCGCGTCCAGCATGGCTTCGGTTAACTCTTCCAGCGCGGCAGCCGGGGCAGGGGAGT
>DYNS01000481.1 GCA_020720965.1 Anaerolinea sp.
AAAAAGAATCTCTCGCCTTTTGCAAAAACAGCAAAACGCCCGCTCACCCCGCTAACTTCCGTCACACAAAAAAGGGCTGCCCCTTGCAAGAGACAGCCCTTTTTACATGCTTCCGAACCTATTCCACAGTCGTTATGCTCTGCGCCGGCAAATTGGGCAAAGGCAAAAGATACGGGTTATCGTTGGGAACCAGCATCACCTGAATATTGGGAGCCAGTTTGGTAATGTACTGATACGTCAGCAAATTGGGGTTCTCCGCCAGGGCGTTGGCAATCAAATCCAGCGCCTTTGCCTCGGCTTCGGCTTCAATCAACCGCGCCTGGGCTGCGCCTTGCGCCGCAATCACCGCCGCATCCGCCGAACCCTGGGCAACCTGCCGGGCTTGCTCGGCTTCCTGCCGCCTTTGCTCCACCACAAACTTGGCTTGCTGCGCCTGCTGCTCGGCAACCTGCTTTTGTTCCACCGCCGCCGCATATTCATCGCTAAAGCGCACATTCCGCAGCACAAAATCCACCAGCACCAGGTTGTTAGAAGCCAGGCTCTTCTCCAGCGTGGAGGTAATCATCACTTCCATTTCCGCCCGTTTGCTGGAGACAAGTTCCTCCACCCCAAACTGCGAAACCGAATCGCGGATGGCTCCCCGCGACTGCGGGCGCACAACCCCATCCTCATACCGCCCCTGCCAGTTAATATGCAAGGGAATCACCTCCGCCGCATTCACCTGATAAATCACCGAGGCGTCAATATACACAATCTGCCCGTCACTCGTCCGCGCCTGAATCGAATCATCCCCAACAATCTGCCCCTCCCCGCCTACGGTGGACATGGTGTAAGTCTGGCGGGAGATGGAATATACCTTCACCGTCTCGGCAAAGGGAATGACCCAGCGCAAACCCGGCTGAATGGCTTCCTGGCGCACCCCGCCCTCCGAAAAGGCAGAAAGCACCACACCGCGCTCCTCCGGGGCAACAAACACCAACCCCGCCGAAACCACCGAAAGCCCAATCGCCGCCACCAAAACGATGACCAAAACCGTCCCAAGCCCCTTGGCAGGCTGGTTGCGACTGGCACGCACCCCAAAAGCCGCCAAAACAGCAAAGAACGCCAACCAGGCAGCGCCTGAAAACAAACCAACAAACTCAGCAATATTCATATCATTCTCCTTGTCGAAACAGATTATAACGTGATAGCATCACGCCATGCCCACCGCCACAGGCAAAATAGATGAAATTCTCACACATACCGAGCGCGCGGCGCGGATTTCCTGCGCTCCGGGCATGGTTCCCGCGCCTGGGCAATACCTTCTGGCGCACACCTCCGCCGACCTGTTACCTGTTCCCCTCTTCCTGGCGGAATCCCATCCCGCCGGATTCTACGCAGCCGCCCCTTTGCCGGTTGCATGGCAGCCTGGCGCCACCCTGCACCTGCGCGGACCATTCGGGCGCGGATTTAGCCTCCCCACCCGCGCCGCCAGGGTCGCCCTGGCAACTTTCACCCCTTCGGCGGGGGCATTGCTGCCTCTCTTAGATTTTGCCCTAAAACATTCTGCCGCCGTTACCCTGCTCTCAGACCATCTCCCCGCACAAATTCCCCCCCGTGTAGAAATTCTACCCCTCAGCGCCCTGCCGCAAGCGGCTTTGTGGGCGGGCTATCTTGCCCTGCACCTCACCCGCGCCGACTTGCAAACCCGTTTGCCTGCCTTGCTGCCCCCGCCCTACCCCGCCGGTTTTGCCCAGGCTCTCCTTCAAACCGAAATGCCCTGCGGCGGCATGGCGGAATGTGGCGTTTGCGCCCTCCGCACCCGGCGCGGGGTACGGCTCATCTGCAAAGACGGACCGGTCTTTGACCTGCGTGAAATACAGCCTTAACCTGTCAGG
>DYNS01000164.1 GCA_020720965.1 Anaerolinea sp.
GGGAATGCGAATATTATAACCGGGCTTGAATTTCTTTGAAAAAGATGATAAAAAATATCCAATTCCTACCCCTCGGAGCGCCCATGAATGTAAATTTTTATGCCACCCTGAGACTGATTACCGGCAAGAAAACCCTTACTCTGGAGCATTTACCCGATTCCGTCACCGTGCGGGAGGTGCTGGAAGCCTGCTTTGCCCTCTTCCCCGCCCTGCGCCCGGAGTTGATGACGGCGCAGAACGAACTGCTGGGGCATGTTCACTTTTTTGTAAACGGGAGGGATGTTCCGTACCTGAAGGATGTGCTGGAAACCCGCGTTTCCCGCGCCGACAAGTTGGACATCTTCCCTGCGGTGGGCGGCGGCTGATGCAAACCCTGGTGCGCGAAATGCGCGGCATTCCGTATTTTTTGCTCAAAGCCTACTTGCAAGAGTTGGGCGGTGAACTCCGTGCCGAAGACCTGGTCTGCGGTGATGGCTGGAGCGTGCGCTTGGAGCGGATGCCTCCTTTTCGGCTGGGTTCGCTGGAGGTGGGGCAGACTCGCCTGACGATGAACCTGGAAGATGGCGTTGCCGAAGATTTTTTAGCGCGTTTTGCCCTCAAAACCCTCCGCGCCGGAGCCTGACTCCCCGACTATCTGACTACCTCCCTAAAGACCTCCTCCAGCCGCCGGGCAATTGCCTCGCGGCTGAAGTTTTTTTCCAAGGCGGCGCGCCCGGCAAAACCCATTGCCTGCGCCTGGGTGGGGTTGGCGTGCAGGCGGCGGAGCGCCTCTGCCAGGGCTGCCGGGTTGCCCGGCGGGCAGAAGATGCCACAGCCCGCGCCTTCCACCACTTCCCGAATCACGCCGTCAATCCCCAGGGCAATCGGTCGCCCGGCTGCCATGTAGTCGAAGACTTTGTTGGGATAGGTGGTTTTGTATTCTTCCAACGGCTTGAGCAGAGCAAAACAGGCATGGCAACCTGCCAGGGCGGCGGGGATTTCTTCTTTGGGGATGGGCGGGAGAAAGGTCAGGTTTTGCAGCCCCATTTGGGCGGCGCGGGCTTGCAGGCGTGGCTTTTCTTTGCCGTCTCCCAGCAAAACCAGGTGAATTTGCGCCTGGTCTTGCAACAGGGCGGCGCACTCCAGCGCCACATCCAGGTCGTTAGACATGCCGTGCGCCCCGGCATACAGGGCAATGAATTTGCCTTCCAACCCCTGCGCTTTGCGCCAGCCTTCCCCGCTTTCTTGCGGGTGAAACATGGTGGGGTCTGCCCCATTGGGGATGAGTTGTACCTGCCGCGCTCCCCGTGCCTGAACGTGGGCGATGTACCCGGGGCTGTTGACCAGTATCTGGTCGGCGTGGGCGTAGAGAAAAGTCTCCAGCCAGAGGCTCATCTTAATCAGCAGAGGGTTTTTTAGCACGCCCACCGCAATGGCGAAGGAGGGCCAAAGGTCACGCACCTCAAAGACGAATTTTGCGCTCTTTAGCTGCGCCAGCGCCCAGGCGGTAAAACCCTGAAAAATGGGCGGCGAGGTCCCCCAAATAACATCCACCTGGCGGACGGTGAGCCCCACCCAAAAGGAAGAAGCCATGAAGGAGAAAAAAGCCAGCACGCGGTGAACAAAAGACTTATGCAGTGCCTGGTAGGTGTAGGCGCGTAAAATTGTCACGCCATCGGCTGTTTGCGGCGCGGAAGATGCCGCCCCGGTGAGGTAACTTACCGGGCTGGCAATGACGGTGACGCGGTGTCCGCTTGCGGTGAGCAGGCGGGCAAGTTCGTGGTGTCTTGTTCCGCCTGGCTCGCCCAGGGCGGCAAAGGCTTGGTGAATGAGAAGGATGTGCATGGAGTCCTAATACAGCCGGAAATACTCAATTTGTTGTTCTATTTCTTTCAGCAGGGCTTCGCCTGCTTTGCCCAGGGCTTGCCGCCATTCGGCGGGCGAGATGTCAAAGTAGCGATATTCCTCCAGGGCGGCAATATCGCCCTCCAGCAGTTTGGCGCTTAACCCGCGCAGCAGTTTGAGTAGTTCCCTGGCGCTTTCTTCGTCTTCTGGCAGGGATGGGTTAGGCAGGGCGGTTTGCAGCAGGTTGGCAAAGCGCACAAGGTTGGCTGCCAGGGCTTGCAGGCGCAGGGGGTCATCCGATTCTTCTGGCAGGAGAAATTCGCTGATGAAACTGACCTCCCTCGCGCTAAGGACTTCTACCGCCAGGGAGAGCGCCGGAACTTTGACGAGGTAGGTGGGAGAAAACCATCCGCGCTGTGGCTCTGCCTGCCCTTTGCCAAATAGCATCTCCCCGGCGCGTGCCAGCGAGATTTCTGCCGGGGTGGATGATTTTACCCGCAGCAATACCCATCCCTGCGGCGATTGCAGGCGCAGCTCGGTTCCGTTGTTGCGAATTTCGTAGTTCCAGTCTGGCAGCAGCCAGTGCAGGCGGATTTTGAGGGGGAGTTCCCCGAAGAGATGGCGCCAACGAGGCGGGTACTCCACCGAATCGGTCACTGTCCACGCTTCGGCACGGTTCACATACACCTGACGGTTATGCCGCGCTCCAAAGTTTTTCTCGTAGGCGTTGTGGCTGGCGCTGACGGCGTGCCACAGGTTAAAGCGGTCTGCGCTGGCAAGGGTGTAACGCCCCCGAATCTGCCGCCAACCCAGGTAGAGGAATTTTCCGGCGCGGGTAAAGTGGTCGGCGCCGCCGAGGGTGAGGGTGTTGTGAAAAGCGGCATGGGTGAGGGCATTTTGCCAGGGCGGGGCGGCGTTGTAGGCGTAGGTTCCGGGGTCCAGGGTCAGGTTTTCGCCCCGCCACCACAAATCCAGGTGAAGCAGGTCGCCGTGCGCCGGGCGGGAGTGAAAATCCCAGGGGGTACGCAGGTGCGCCCAGGAATTGCCGGAAGGCGAAACCAGGGTGGGCAGGGGCGGGCTGTAACGCTGGTACACCATGCGGCGCTGACTGGTGAGGATTTGCTGCCAGGAGAGGCGTTTCTCCTGGCGCGGGTTGGGCAGCAGCCCCAGCCAAAGCGACATTTCGTCCCATGCCCCGGCTTGCAGGGGAGCGGGGGCGCAAAATGCCAGCCATGCTGCTTGCGCCACCGGGCGCAGGTCGGGGTAGGGTTGGTTGGAAAGGGGCAGGATGTACGCACCGTCATTGTGTCCCAGGTTGGGCGCGCGCCCGCCGAGGGGGTCGGTCAGGTTCAGCAGCCAGAGGGAGGCTTTGTTCAGTTTGGCGCGGGAGGCGGCATCCAATCCTTCGCCTTCCGGGGCGGCGCAGGCGTTTACCCACAGGGCAAGCTGCAACATCAGGCGGTGATAGTTGAGGCTGTGCTGTACGTATTCGCCGTTCTCTTCAATCTGATGAGTGAATCCCCAGCGCAGCCAATGAGAGCCGGTTTTGCGCCACTGCGCCGCCTGGGGGTGTTGGGGCAGTGCGAGGGATGCGGTGTAGAGGGCGGCGGCTTCGCTGAGCAGGTGATTGTTGTTCTGCGAGAGGGCGTAGCCCAGGGTGAGGGGGATTCTTTCGGCGTGCAGGGCGAGGGCGGCGGCGAGGTGTTGTTTTCTGGCGGGGGTGGAATGCGGCGATTTTTCCAATGCCTGCCCTGCCCAGGCAAGCGCCATCAGCCGCAAGCCAACCTCCTGCCCAGACATCCAGTGCGGTCCCTGGTAGGGTGGGTTGTGCTGCCAAAAGGTTTCGTATTGCTGCCAAAACGCGGCAGCCAGGTCTTCTTTGGCGCGGAGGGTGTATGCCCGTCCCAGGGTGAAAGCCCAGCCAAAGCGGGCTGGCTCCCAGGTTTGTTTAATGTCGCTGGGGGGCAGGGCGGCAGGGTGGGTTTCGTATTCGCTCCAGTGCCGCAAAGGTGAGGGTGGAAGGAGATGGATGGGTTGCCATTCCCCGCCAAAGGGGCGAAAAAGCCCCTTTGCCACCTCCCGCGCTTCTTGCAACAGGGTCTGTTCGCCCTCCTGCCCCAAAACGGACTGCAAATCTTGTGCCGAGGGAAAGGGGAAGAAGGGGGCGAGGCGCATCCAATCCCCTGCCGGGGCGGGGGCAGGCACAGAAACTCGCCGAAAATGCCCGCTGTGCAAGCCCAGACGGTAGAGAGCATTGCGCCAAAGGGGTTCCCAGCCCAGGTCACGCAGGGCGGCAAGGAGGGTGAGGGGGGTCATGCGACAATTATCGCACAAAAAAATGGCGCAGCGGAAGTATTCCGCTCTTCCGCCTCTCTACCACTGCGTAGCACACGTCCCGGTGGGAGATGGGTTTTTTTCTCCCTTCCCCCACCGGGGCTTACGGGGCGGAGGATGATGGTGTTTTCCTAACGTAACTGTTCAGCACTCACCCTCCGCTCTCCCCCGGTGGGGGAGGGGACTCTGGAAATCATCCGATTCTGAACCCTTCTCCCCCGGGGAGAAGGGCAGGGATGAGGGAATAAGCCGCAGTGGTACAATTTTGCCAACCTTTTGTTCAGGAGCCGAATATGCCAGACGTTGTGATTGTAGATGCCCTCCGCAGCCCGATTGGGGCTTTGGGAGGGGCGCTTGCCAAAATCCGCCCGGATGACCTTGCCGCCTTGCTGTTAAAAGCCATGCTGGAGCGTAACGCCCTCGACCCGGAGACGGTGGAAGAAGTGTATTTGGGTTGCGCTAACCAGGCCGGGGAAGACAACCGCAATGTGGCGCGGATGTCGCTCTTATTGGCGGGTTTGCCGGTTAGCGTGCCGGGAGTCACGGTCAATCGCCTGTGCGCCTCCGGTTTGGCGGCGGTGAACTTTGCCGCCCGCGCTATCCGCGCCGGGGATGGGGAAGTGTACCTGGCGGGCGGGGTCGAATCCATGTCCCGCGCCCCCTACTCCCTGCCCAAAGCCGAGGGCGGGTATCCCTTTGGCAACCTGACGGCATACGATACTGCCTTAGGCTGGCGTTACCCCAACCCGCAGATGAAGAAGATGTACGGAACCGAGCAAATGGGCGAGACGGCGGAAAACATCGCCGCCGAGCGCCCGCACCTTACCCGCGAGCGGCAAGATGCCTTCGCGGCGCAATCGCATCAACGCGCCATCGCCGCCATAGACGAGGGGCGCTTTGCCGCCGAAATTTTGCCCATCCCCGTGCCGCAAAAGAAAGGCGAACCCCTCCTCATCGACACCGATGAGCGCCCCCGCCGCGACACCACCCCGCAAAGCCTGGCAAAACTCAAACCCGCCTTCCGCGAGGGCGGAACCGTCACCGCGGGCAACTCCTCCGGCTTAAACGATGGCGCCTCCGCTCTGCTGCTGATGAGCGCTGCCAAAGCCGCCCAACTCGGCTTAAAACCCCTCGCCCGCGTGGTTTCCATGGCGGCAGGCGGGGTGGAGCCGCGTGTCATGGGGCTGGGTCCTGTGCCCGCCACCCGCAAAGCCTTACAACGCGCCGGTTTAACGGCGGCAGACCTGGGGCTGGTGGAACTCAACGAAGCCTTCGCCGTCCAATCCCTGGCAGTGATGGAAGACCTGGAACTGGACGAAGCCCGTGTCAATGTCAACGGCGGCGCCATTGCCCTGGGACACCCCCTCGGCTGCTCTGGCGCTCGCATTCTCACCACTCTGTTATACGAAATGCGCCGCCGCCCCTCCGTCCGCTACGGGCTGGCGACTCTGTGCGTGGGGGTGGGGCAGGGTGAAAGCCTGATTGTGGAAAGAATGGACTAAGGAAACCAGGAGCCAGCGATGAAAAAAATCCTCCTTTTATTGATTCTTACGCTGGCAGCCTGTCAGCCTGCCCCGGCGACTGCGCCCACACCCGCGCCTGCCACCGCCTCCCCAACCGCCGCCGCCACCCCAACCCTGCCGCCGCCAACCCTCACACCCCTGCCGACCCCCACCGTTATCTTGCCCCTGCACTCACCCAACGGCGCTCCCCTGTTGCGCCTGCGGATGTTCGGCTCTCTCAAAGGCTGGGGCGTGCTGGAGAATCAACTCCTTCTCACCGAAGATGGCGGGCGCACCTGGCAGGGTGTACCTGTTCCGGGTGAGTTTCGCGGCGCAGCGGGGACGGCTTTTTTCCAATCTGCCGAGATGGCGATGGTGCTTACCTCCGCGCCAGAGGGGGCAGGTGGTTTGCTTCACATCACCCGCGACCGGGGGCAAACCTGGGAGAGCGTCCCCGTCCCGGCGGCACGCGGACAGATTCAGTTTATGCCCAACACCGACCGGGAATCTTTCCTCTTTACCGATATGGGCGAAGCCGATGGCGCGATGGCAGTCGCCTTGTACCAAAGCCTGGACCACCTGGTTTGGGACCGTACCTTTGCCCACACCTCTCCAGAGACGATAAACGGCTTGCCCTTTGAAGGGATTAAACACGGTGTGTATTTTGTAAACCCCAGCGCAGGCTGGATGTACGGCAAAGGCGTTGAGCCGGAAGAAATTTACCTCTTTGCCACCACCGATGCTGGGCGTAACTGGCAGAGTCCCCGCCTTAAATTGCCCCCCAACCTGCCCGCTTTTACCACCCAAAGCCTGCCCCCCCTGTTTGTGGATGGGCAAAAAGGCTTTTTATTCCTCAATTTCATCTCCGTAGAGGGGCAGGGCGTTACCACCGGGGTCTATTCCAGCACGGATGAGGGCAAAACCTGGCAGTTAGTCTCCACCCTGCCCGGTGTCAGCGCCTTCCACTTTGTGAACGCCGAAAAAGGCTGGGCTTGGGCAGGCAGGCAACTCTACCTCACCCAGGATGCCGCCCAAACCTGGCAGCCGGTTCCGGTGGCTTTTTCCAGCCGGGAGGTTGCCGCCCAAATCGAATTTACTGATGAACGCTACGGCTGGCTCCTCACCGTAGATGACCGCTCCCAAGTCCGCCTGCACCAAAGCACTGATGGCGGCTATACCTGGCTCGTTGTCATTCCCTGACCTATGAAAACCAAACTTCTCCTTCTCCTGTTTGCCCTCCTCAGCCTTGCATGCCGCATTTCGGTCGATTTGTTTGAAACACCCGCCCTCGCCACGCCCATTGGCAACGCCCCGCCCAGCCCCACT
>DYNS01000165.1 GCA_020720965.1 Anaerolinea sp.
AACCAACCGGTACAGGTTAATTTTCCCAGGGCAAGCCTCGTTCCGGTCCTAAAAATCCCCAACATTGCCAGTGGACCGGATGACGATGCCGTAGGGGTGTACCTGCGCTTTAGCGGAGACCTGCTTGGGCAAATGATGCTCGTCATTCCCACCGAAAAAGCCCCAGAATTGGTGGATTTGCTCCTGGGAAGCCCCAAAGGCACAACCCAAACCCTGGGTTCATTGGAACGTTCTGCCCTGGGAGAGTTGGCGAACCTGTGCGGTTCCTACTTCCTCAACGCCATTGCCAACGCCCTGGGGCGGGGAGGCTTTCGCCCCTCCCCGCCGGTGGTGGTGGTGGATATGGTCGCCGCCATTTTAGACATCATCGTTGCCACCCTGGGCGCAGGCAACGAAGAAGCCTGGGTGATGGCGGCACACTTTTCCGACTCCACCCGCAGCGTGGACGCCGATTTTTGGGTCATCCCCGACCTGAGTCAGTTGGATGCCCTGTTGCCGGAAGGCGTGCAAACATGAACGAGCCTCAGACGGTTGGCTTGGCAGAAATGTACTTGAGCCGCAACCCGCAAGATGTGCTGGTGGCGTATGGGCTTGGCTCCTGCCTGGGGGTGGTGATGTTGGCCCCCGTTGCCAAAGTGGCAGGGCTTTTGCACGCCGTTCTGCCCCGCGCCACCGATGGGCTGGAAAGCGCCGAATCGAACCCCTACAAATATGTGGAAAGCGGCATAGAAGCCATGCTGGCAGACCTGCTGAACAACGGCGCAAGCCGCACCCGTCTCACCATCCGGGTGGCGGGCGGGGCAAACATGCTCCTCAGCAGCGGTCTTACCCGCTCTTTCGATATCGGAACCCGCAACATAGAAGCCGCCCGCAGCGCCCTTCAGCGGTTGCGCCTGCCCCTTGCCGCCTCGGCAGTGGGCGGGCATGTGGGGCGCACCCTGCGGGTCTATATGGCAGAAAGCCGAGTCACCGTGAGGGTGGCTGGGCAAAAAGAAGAAGAACTGTAACAAGGAGAAAAAATGCCCAAACTACTGGTTGTGGATGACGCCGAATTTTTGCGCGTGCGCCTTACGCGCATGTTGACGGCAGAAGGCTTTGAGGTCTTTCAGGCAGAAAACGGCTTAAAAGCAGTTGCCGCCTACCAGGAACATCACCCCCAGGTGGTGCTGATGGACATTACCATGCCGGAAATGGACGGCTTGGCAGCCCTGAAAGAAATTATGACCCTGGACCCGCAAGCCAGGGTTGTCATGCTCACCGCTTTGGGGCAAGAGTCGGTTGTGCTGGAAGCGGTAAAAAGCGGCGCGAAAGACTTTGTGGTAAAGCCTTTCGAGCATGAGCGCGTCATGAAAGCCATCGGAAAACTCCTGCCCTAACCATGCCCACCAACCTGCCCCTCGCCGCCCCCATTCGGGTTCTGGTCGTGGATGATTCGGCTTTCATGCGCTTTGCCATCAGCCAGCAACTGAACCAGGATGAGCAAATTACGGTCGTGGGCGCTGCCCCGGATGGCAGAGAAGCCCTGCGCCAAATTCCGCTCCTGCTGCCAGATGTCATCACTCTGGATGTGGAAATGCCGCGTATGGACGGGCTAACCGCTCTGCGCGAGATTATGCGCCTGTACCCCCGCCCGGTTCTCATGTTCAGCAGCCTCACCCAACAGGGCGCAGCCCAAACCCTGGAAGCCCTCAACCTCGGCGCGGTAGATTTCATCCCCAAACCGCAAAACCGGGTGGATATTCGCGCCGCGATGAGCGAAATGAGCGCCAAAATCAAAGCCGCCGCCCAGGCGCGAGTGCGAACCTCCCCGCCTGCGCCTGCCTTCGCAGCCCCGGCAGAATCCACCCCCAAGTCCCTGCGCCCCTACGACAAAATTGCCCCCCTCCTTTGCATCGCCGCCTCCACCGGCGGACCAAGAGCCTTGCAAGAAATCATCCCCGCCCTGCCCGCCAACCTGCCCGCCCCGGTGTTAATCATTCAGCACATGCCCGCCGGGTTCACCCGCTCGCTGGCAGAACGATTGAACAATCTTTCTGCCCTGCGGGTAAAAGAAGCCGAGGCAGGCGATGCCCTGCTCACCGGTCAGGCGCTGCTCGCCCCCGGCGGTTTTCATCTCACGCTGGATGAAGAAGGCAGGGTGCAGCTAAATCAGAAACCGCCCGTTCATGGCGTGCGCCCGGCAGTGGATGTAACCCTACACGCCCTGCACGCCCATTTTGGCAGCAACCTCCTCGCCGTCATCCTTACCGGCATGGGAACAGACGGAACCTACAGCGCCGCCGCCCTGCACAATGCCGGGGGCTACGTCATTGCCGAAGATGAAAGCACCTGCGCCGTGTGGGGAATGCCCCGCAGCGTGGTGGAAGCCGGAGCGGCAGACGCCATCCTACCCCGCCCGCAAATCGCCGCCGCCATTCAACAACACCTGACAAAAGGAAAAACATGGAAGCAGAACTCTACGCTCAGGTAAAAAAATCCATCCGGCAGACTCTCCACCTCGACCTGGAACCCTACAAGGACGAGCAAATGAGACGCAGGCTGGATTCCTGGCTCATTCGCAGCCGCCTCCCCACCTGGCAAGACTACTTCCGCCTGCTCGCCGCCGACCCCACCGAACAGGAACGCCTGCGAAATTATCTCACCATCAACGTCACCGAATTTTTACGCGACCCTGCCCGCTGGGAAACCCTGCGCCTGCAAATTTTGCCCGCCCTGCAAAAAAACAACCCGTCCCTCCAAATTTGGAGTGCGGGCTGCTCCAACGGCGCAGAAGCCTATTCGCTTGCCATTCTCATGGCAGAAAACGCGCCAGGGCAGCCCTATTCCCTGCTCGCAACCGACATAGACCGGGGCGTGCTGCAAAAAGCCATGCAAGGCGGACCCTACAGCGCCGAGGATGTTCACAACCTTTCGGAGCGGCAGCGCCAATTGCACCTGCAAAAAGCGGAAAAACCGCCCTACGCCATTCAGCCCCGCCACAAAGCGCACATCACCTTCCGCGAACAAAACCTGCTCACCCAACCCTTTGAAACCGGCTTCGACCTCATCCTCTGCCGCAATGTCGTCATCTACTTCACCGCCGAAGCCAAACACAACCTGTACCAAAAATTTTCTCAAGCCCTGCGCCCTGGCGGGGTTCTCTTCGTAGGCGGCACAGAAATCCTGCCCCAGCCCGCCCAATTTGGGCTTCGCAACTTTGGCATCTCCTTTTACCAAAAGACCTGAGTCATGCCCATCTATACCCTGGAAGACCTGTTAGAAATTGCGGCGCAACTGCCTCCCTTGCCCCAAGCCGCCCTGAGAGCCATTCAACTCATGGGCAGCCCCAACGCAAGCGCCACCAACTTGGCTTCCATCATCGCAACCGACCCGGCGCTCAGCGCCCAAATGCTGCGCTGGGCAAATTCGGCATACTTTGGCATGGAAAAACGCATCAACACCGTTCTGCAAGCCATCATCGTCCTCGGCGTAAACAACATACAGGAGATGATTATGGCTTACGCCGTCTCCGGGCATCTTAACAAACCCATGCCCGGCTACAACCTGGAACGTGGCGAACTGTGGCAGCACGCCCTGGGAACAGCCATCGGCGCAAAAATCATCTCTCAACGCTGTTACCCCCCGCAAGAAGAAGAAGCCTACTTCGCCGGTCTGCTTTGCGATATTGGCAAACTCGTCCTGGAAAAACTCCTCCAAAAAACCGACCTGAGCGAGGCAGAATCTCAACCCGTTTCCTTTTTGGCAGTGGAAGGCGGCGCCTTCGGCATAGACCATGCCGGGTTGGGGGCTGCCATTGCCCGCAGTTGGAAACTGCCCGAAAGCCTGGTCGCCACCATCGCCTACCATCATCACCCTGCCAGCGCCAAACCAGAGCATCGCCTGCTCGTCTCGGCTGTGCATGTGGCAGACGCCGCCATGATGATTTTAGGAATCGGCTTGGGGCGAGATGGCTTGCGCTATCCCTTTGACGAAGCCGCCCTGAGCGCCCTGAAGATGACCGAGACAGACATTGACCAAGTGATGGAAGAAATCGCCAACCGCCTCTCCAACGCCAACGAACTCATCGGCGCTGCCTGAAAAACCCGGAGAGAAACCGCCCCCACACCCACCCGGAGCCTGCCCTATGAACGTAAACATTCTCAACCCTTTCATCCGCGCCGCGCAAGAGACCCTCCGCGCCGAAATGCAGGAAGACCCCCAACGCGAAGACCTGCGCCTGGAAAATGGCGCTTACGAGACAGATGAAGTCACCATCCTCATCTCCCTCATCGGCACAGTGGAGGGGACGGTCTTTTTCAGCATGTCGGCGCAAACCGCCATCCAACTCGCTTCCGCCCTCATGGGCGAAACCTTCTCGGAGTTGGATAGGTTGGCGCAAAGCGGCGTGGCAGAGTTGGGAAACGTCATTGCCGGGCGGGCAAGCATGGGGCTGGCGCAGGCTGGTTTACATGCCAATATTTCCACCCCTTCGGTCATTTTGGGCAAGGGAGCATCCATCGCCACCCTGGAATACACCCGGCTTGTCGTGCCTTTGCTCACATCCCTGGGGCGGCTGACGATTCACTTGGCGCTGAGAGAAAATTCCCTGCCCCGTTAAGGGACAATGCCCGCACAGGCTGCCCCGTCTTTGGGCGCGGTCGTGCGGGCAGATTTCCAGGGGGCGTTATCTAACTTGATTTCGCAAAGCACAAAGCCGGTTTGGGTGGGGTTGGCGGCGGTAAGGTACACCTCCGTCCCACGCGGCAGCGAAACCGTCTTACTCCAGGGGGAGTTGGTGGTCAGTGGCTCGGCAATGACCACATCCCCGGCGCGTAGGGTGACAATCACAACCCCGCCAGAAGCCTCGGCGCGAAACTGCACCCGGCGCACCTCGCTCTTCGGCTGCAAAATGCCCAGGGCGTACACCACCGCCCAGGCGAGGGCGCTAAAGGCAAGGATGATGCTCCATTGCCAGAAAATCTTTGCGCGGGGAGAGAGTTCTTTCAAAATATTCTCGCTCTGGCAGGGTGCAAAGGGTTACTTCTTCTCCTGGGCTTCTTTGCGGGCTTTCCACCATTCCCACACCGCAGGCAAAACCGATACCAGCACAATGCCAATGATGACGACCTCGAAGTTGTTCCGCACAAAGGGGATGTTGCCGAAGAAGTAGCCCAGGAAGACGAAAATCCCCACCCAGGTAATGCCGCCAACAACGTTATAACTGAGAAAGTAACCGTAGGTCATCTCGCCCATGCCCGCCACAAAGGGCGCAAAAGTCCGCACAATGGGGACAAAACGGGCAAGGAAGATGGTTTTTCCGCCGTGTTTTTCAAAAAAGGCGTGGGTTTTGTCCAAATATTCGCGTTTTATCCAACGGCTGTTGTAAGCCCGCCCGCCCAGGCGGTGACCAATCCAATAATTGGCGGTATCTCCCAGCACGGCGGCGGTTGCCAGCAGAGCAAACAAAAGCCAGGGGTTCAGGTCGCCGAGGGCGGCAAAGGTTCCGGCGGCAAAAAGGAGGGAATCGCCGGGCAGGAAGGGCATAATCACTACCCCGGTTTCCACAAAGATAACCACAAAGAGAAGGGCGTAGGTGTATACGCCGTACTGCCGAATGATTTCTGCCAGGTATTCGTCCATGTGCAGGAGCATATCTACAAGCAGTTTGAAGAGCGCCACAATATCCATTTTCTACTCCAAGTTTTGAAATGAGAGAGCGGGATTATACCCCGCGCCGTAACACAAACCGATTAAACCGCGCCAAACCTGCCGCCAGCAGCAGGAACAGGAATACCTGCAACAGCAAAGCAGGCAGGGGATTTTGCGCCCAGGCGGGAACTCCCTCCACAAATGGAGACAGCCCGCCCAGGGCGCTCCACAGGCTGAGGGCGTTCCAAACGCCGTGAATGAAGACGACTCCCAGGTACGTCAGCCAGAACAGGGCGGGCTTCGCCTGCAACCGGGCAGAGACGAGCGCCCAACCCAGCGCTCCGCTGTTAAACAGGTGAGGCAGAGCAACCAAGCCCCGTAAAAAAGCCGAAGCCAGCCAGTCTTGCGGCTCCAGGCTGGCAAACCACAGGCTTTCGGCAAAGGCGAATGCCGCCCCGCAGACCAAACCCAGGGTAAAACCATCTGCCGGGCTTGTAATGCGCCTGCCATACAGGGCAAGCGCCAACACTTTAACGGCTTCCTCAATGAGGGGCGTAAAGACCGCCAACAGGGCAAAAACGGCTGCCAGCGCCCCCGGCGAGAGCAACAGCCCCAGCGCCTGACGCTCCAGCAAGCCTACCTCGGTCACATCGCCCAAAAGAATCGGCTGCGCGGTTTGGGCAAGGCTCTCCAACTGACCAGACAAACCCGGCTGAAGCGAGGCGTAGCCCAACCAAGCCAAAAAGAGAATCGCCATTGCCACAAGTTCCAAGCCAAAACTCAGCGCGGGGCTGAGGATGAGGCTTGCGCCAAAAACCCTCCAACTTCGGCGCAAAGGTGGCAGGGGCAGCCCCCGCCACCCCAGGAGCAGGAGGGCGAATACGGGCATCCCTACCGCCAGGGCGCTGAAGAGGGGCAGAGAAAGCCCCCAAACCAGGGGAGAATCCATCTGCGAGAGGACCCAGCCGCCAAACAGGGCAAAAGCCCATAGCAGCGCAACCCTGCCCAGGGTGGGCAACAGCGAAAAAACCGGCAAAGGCAAATCGGAGACGGTTCTGCCAATCACCTTGCGGGCGTTGAGCAAAAGGGAGGGAAGCAAGGCAAGCCCCAGCCAAAAATTACCCCCCGCCAGCACAAAAGCCAATCCAGAATCGCCGCCGCCTAAAAACCAGGTCGCCCCGCCGGAGAGAGCGAACAAAACCGCCCCGCTCCATAGCCCCAAAAGCCCCAAAGCAAGCAGGGAAAACAAAGCCCAATCGCCAAAGGTGGGCTGATATTCTGCGGAGGGGGAGGTCGTCATGGCTGCTCCACCACAACCCTTAGCAGCAAATCCGGCTCTTCTTGGGGCGT
>DYNS01000482.1 GCA_020720965.1 Anaerolinea sp.
CGCCACCCCATGCATCAACCCTGAAAGGGTTGCTTCCTCCGAAAGGTGGAATGAAAAGTGGCGATTTTTGAATTTTGAATGAGGAGGTTCAGAACCCCGTCCATGGGCCAGGATGTCGGGGCCGGAGCAAAACCGGACAGAGACGGAGCAAAACCGGACAGGAGACGGAGCAAAAGCGGATTTGTGGATTTGGGAGTGGGATTTTGCTGGTGGGCGAGGCTGTGGCGATGAGGCTGAAGGCATTGCATGCAGGATACGGCTCTGCCGGAGGGCAACCGGAGCGGCGTGCATTGCCAAAGGGGCGTTTGCCTCGGGGCCGGACCCATACGACCAGTCGGGGTTCGGCCTCCTCCTGGAGGCATCAGCCCCTTGGCTTCCATGCGATAAACTCCGGGGTTTGGGGCGGAGCCCCAAGGAGGGGATTGGCAAGGGGGTGGCGCGGGAGGGTGGTGGAGTTGTTGGCGGTGGTGACACAGAGTGGCACCTCATGAAAAAAAACAGCTTTTTCACCGGCTGCCCGCCGAGTTCATCCGCCGAGTTCTCAAAGATTTCAATGCGGGCGAGTTGGATGGCACCAGCGCGGCGGCCCACTTGGGCGTGAGCCGGACGAGGCTTTACGAGATGCGGGCCGATTATCTGCGCGACAGATCGGGCTATGCGGCCAAGCCCAGCGGCGGGGATCACGCCGGGGGTTGGCCGCAGCCAACCGCCGACTTCCTGCGGGAGTTCCTGCCGCTGCTGGCCCCGCCCAATTACCAGTTGGTGGCCGACGAACTCGATCGGCTCTGCGGCTGGAAGCGTTCGCGTTCGACGGTGGAAGCCCACCTCAAGGCACACTTCGCCCACCTGGTTCCCGCAGCGGCCCGCAAGGCGCGAACCTACCGACGCTTCCGGCGGGCCCACATCGGCGAACTTTGGCAGCATGACAGCAGCCTCCACCAGTGGTGGCCAGCCCCGTGCAAACAGGTCTTGATCCTGAGCGTCGATGACCATTCCGGCATGAATTTGGCCGGGCGTTTCTCGGAGGCCGACACCACCTGGAACCACTTCTGCCACTTCCGCCAAGCCTTCGAGACCTGGGGCGTTCCCGAGATCATTTACACCGACGGGCTGAGCCTCTTCGGCGCAAGCTCCTGCCACGACCACAGCGACCCCAGAAGCGAGTTCCAGCGGGCATTGAGGGGGCTGGGGGTCGCCCACCTGGTCGCGCCCACCCCGCAGGCCAAGGGCAAGATCGAGCGCCGCTTCGGCACCTTCCAGAAACGCATGGTCACCCTGTTGGCCCACGCCAAGGCCCGCACTTGGATGCAGGCTGACGAGGTCTTGCAAATGGAGATCGCCCGCAACAACCGGACCCGCAGCCGCTCCACCGGCAAGATCCCCCTCCAATCCTGGGAGCAGCAATGCCCGACCAGCGCCAGCCGCATGCGCCCTTGCCCCGACCCCGCCTTGCTCGATCTGCACTTCTCCTTGCGCTGCTCCCGCAGGGTCAATACGGACCAAACCATCGATTTCCAGGGCTGCAATTACGAGATCGCCGACACGCCTCGCAGGCACGTCACCATCGCGTATCATCCCGACCGCCAATTCTGGGTGCTTCCACACGCCCCAAACACCGTTTGGCCCTCTGTCTTAGGCCATTTCACCCTCTGAATCACCTGTCCGGTTTTGCTCCGGCAACAAATCCGGTTTTGCTCCGTCGCCGACACTCTCGGGGATTTGCCTTGCCCGCCCGTCCTGCCTCTGCCACCTTGCGGATCAGGTCAAATGACCTGAATAGTTACGTTTTCTTTCCACTCAAAATGGCGAAACGCCGTAATTTCTTTAAGCACCGCAGCATTTCTTGTACTTTTTCCCGCTGCCGCAGGGGCA
>DYNS01000483.1 GCA_020720965.1 Anaerolinea sp.
GGGTATCGATAAACTGCGCCACTTCCGAAAACTCCACAATCTCATCAAATTTGGATTGGATTTCGGCACGTTTCATGCCGAGGATTGCTCCGTTGAGGAAGATGTTCTCGCGCCCGGTCAGTTCCGGGTGGAATCCTGTTCCCACTTCGAGAAGCGACCCCACCCTGCCGCGCACCGTTACCGAGCCGCGCGTTGGTTCCGTAACCCGCGAAAGCACCTTCAGCAGGGTGGATTTTCCCGCTCCGTTGCGCCCGATAATGCCGAGGACTCTGCCCTCTTGCAGGTCGAAGGAAACGTCCTTAAGCGCCCAAATGTACCCGGCGTTGCGCCCAGGGTCTTCCAACTGTTTGCCAAACAGCGAGGCGGCAAAGCGGAAAGGGGCTTTGGCGGTATCGACCAGCACATCGCGGAGCATTCCATATTGAAAGCGCTGCGAGGCAAGACCGATTTTATAGCGTTTGGAGATGTTTTCTACTTTAATGGCGACTGTCATAGCTAAATCGTATCCGCAAACGTCCTCTCCATGTTGCGGAAGTACACCAACCCGCTGAGGAGGATGAAAACCGAAATGACTGCCGAGATGCCGATGAGCATATCTGGCGGGTTGCCTACGCCCAACAGCGCCCAGCGGAATCCGTTCACCACGCCCGCCATGGGGTTGAGGGCGTACACGGCTTGCCACTGCGGGGAAATGACCGAAGACGAGTAGGCGATGGGGGTGACGAACATCCAGAACTGTGAGAGGAAGGGCAGGGCGTAGCCCACGTCACGGTATTGGACGTTGATGGCGGAAAGCCATAAAGCAATCCCCAGGGCGGTGAGGATGGCAAGCAGGGTGAAGAGCGGCAAAGCCCAAAGGGCGTTAATGCCGGGGGTGATGCCAAAGTAGAACATGAGACCAATCAACACCACAAAGGCAATGGCGAAATCTAACAACCCGCCTAAAACCGATGCCATGGGTAGCACCAGGCGAGGGAAGTAGGTTTTGGTAATCATGTTCTGGTTGGAGGTGAGGGAGCGGCTGGCGGAGTTGAGGGCGGTGGCGAATAAGCCCCAGGGCAACAGCGCAGTGTAAGAGAAAATGGGGTAGGGGATGTCGCCATCGGTGGGCATTTTGGCAATGTTGCCAAATAAAAAATTGAAAACGAGCATGGTCAGCACCGGCTGAAGAATCGCCCAAGCCGCGCCGAGAGCCGTCTGTTTGTAGCGGACTTTGATGTCGCGCCAAATCATAAAGAAGACCAGCTCGCGGTACACCCACAAATCACGCAGGTTTAAGGCGGCAATGCCGGTGGAGGGTTTGATGTAAACGGTGGTAGGTTCGTTCATATTTTGTCTTGGCAGGGGAGAAGCATTGCTTCGCCCCTACGCAACTAACGGATTTTGTCCCGATTGGCTCTAAACCACGCAATCGTGCGGCGCATTCCTTCTTCAAACGGAACCTGGGCGCTCCAGCCAAAGCGCTCTTTGGCGCGGGTTACGTCCAAACCCCGGCGGGGCTGACCGTTCGGTTTTTCGGTATCCCAAACCAGTTTGCCAGAGAAGCCGGTTTGGCGCACAATCATCTCCGCCAGGTCTTTGATGGAGATTTCGTAGCCGGAGCCGAGGTTCACCGGGTCGGAGGAGTTGTACTTTTCGGTGGCGGCGAGGATGCCATCGGCGGCATCTTCCACGTATAGGAATTCGCGGGTCGGGGAGCCGTCTCCCCATACGACCAGTTCGCTATCGCCGCGCTCGCCCGCTTCAACGGCTTTGCGGATGAGGGCGGGGATGACGTGCGAAGTTCTCAGGTTGAAGTTGTCACGCGGACCGTAGAGGTTCACCGGCAGGACGAAGATGGAGTTGAAACCGTATTGCTGCCGGT
>DYNS01000166.1 GCA_020720965.1 Anaerolinea sp.
TGACCGCCGCCAACCTCATCATCCTCGCCCTCATGTACGCCCTGGAAAAAGGCTGGGGTTTCCGGTACGAACACACGCAGGAGATTACTTATGAGAAAATAGAACTCATTCCCCCGCAGCGCCGCGCCGAACTGTTAGCCGACCTGCAAACCCGCACCGGCTTACCCATCCGCCGGGTGGACGTGACCCGCATAGACTTTCTGCGTGATGTGGCGGTCTTACAAGTTTACTTTTAGGCTCTCTCCCATGCCCCGAAAAATTCTCGTCGTAGATGATACCCGCAACGTGCAGCTGATGCTGGAAGACTTCCTCACCAGTCAGGACTTCGCCGTCCTCACCGCCTCGGACGGGCGCGAAGCCTTGGAACGGACCCGCCAGGAACGCCCCGACCTGATTTTGCTGGATATTATGATGCCCAACATGGATGGCTATCAGTTCATCTCCCAACTGCGGCGCGAATCTGCCTTGCCGGTGATTATGATTACTGCCAAACAACAAGAAGCCGACCTGGTGCGTGGCTTTGAACTGGGCGCGGATGACTACATCACCAAGCCCTTTCGGATGCGCGAATTGCTGATGCGAATGCGAGCCGTTTTGCGCCGCGCCGCCCCGCCCCCGGCGCAGGAACAAACCCTCCGGGTGGGAAACCTGCTCTTGGACCGCAGCAGGCACGAGGTCCGACAGGCTGAACAGACGGTGGAACTGACCCCGCTGGAATTCCAGATTCTCGAAATTCTCATGCAAGCCCCCGGCGAGGTCATCCGCCGCGCCGACCTTGCCATGCGCCTGATGGAAAACGGCTATACCGGCTCCGAAGCCACCCTCAAAATTCACATTCGCAACCTGCGCCTCAAACTGGATGATGACCTGACCCAACCCCGCTACATCGAAACCGTCTTTGGCGTGGGCTACCGCCTGCTGGAAACCCCATGAAAAAACCCGCCCGCTCTTTGCAAAGCAAACTCATCGTTTCGTACCTGGCAATTGCCCTGCTCACGGTGCTGGTCGTCTCGGCTTTTTTATGGCTCACCTCCGGCAAGTTCTTTCTTAACCTGGTGCTGGAGCAGCAAACCGCCATCTTACAGCAAACCGTGCAAGATTACTACCTCACCAACCGCACTCTGGACGGCTTTTTTGGCTACTACGTTCAATTCAACCGCAAAGACGACTCGCCCCCGCCCCCACAGGATGATTACGCCCCCAAGCCCCCCAGCCGGGATGTACGCGCCATTCACGGCTTGGTAGATGCCGACTACCGCGCCATCCTGCCCACTTTTGGTTACGAACCCGGCGAAATTGTGCCGCAAGATTTGGTCAAAAACCCTATCTCTGTCAGCGCCGAGGGGCAGGTCATTGCCTGGATTTTGCCAGACACCTCTCTCCAATTCAAACTCAGCGCGGAGGAGCAGTTGTTTCTTCAGCGCAGCGCCCTGGCGGTGGGGCTGGCGGCGTTGGCGGGCATTGGCGCAGCATTGGCGACTGGTTTTGTGCTGGCGGGCAGGCTGCTTCAGCCCATTCGCTCTCTCACCCAAGCCTCTCAAGCCCTGGCACGCGGAGACCTGAATCAGCAGGTTCCCGTTACCTCCCAGGACGAGCTCGGTATTCTCACCCACGCCTTCAACCAGATGAGCGCCGACCTGGCGCAGGCAGATGAACAGCGCAAACGCCTCACCGCCGACATTACTCACGATTTGAGCACCCCCCTGCAAATTATCTCCGGCTATATCGAAATGTTGGAAGGCGGTGAAGTAACCCTTAGCCCGCAGCGCATCGAAATCATCAAAACCGAGCTGGAACATTTGCGCCGTCTGGTAGGCGACCTGACCACCCTGAGCCAGGCGGAGGGCGGTGGGCTGGAGATGACCCTTCAGCCTGTTTTGCCCCAAACCCTGCTGGAGCGGGTTCAGCGTACTTATACGCCCATCGCCGCCCGCCAGGGGGTGACTTTGACCCTGAAGGCTGCCCCCGCCCTGCCGCCCCTCCAGGCGGACGAGGGGCGGATGGCGCAGGTGCTGAATAACTTATTGGAAAATGCTCTGCGTTACACCCCCAAAGGCGGAGAAATTACCCTTTTTGCCCGCCCCGCCCCCGCCGCAGGTGTGGAATTGGGCGTGCGCGACACCGGCGCGGGAATTGACCCGGAAGATTTGCCCTATGTCTTCGAGCGTTTTTACCGCGCCGATAAAGCCCGGGGTGCGAGCGGAAAAATGGGCTTGGGGCTTGCCATCTGCAAGGCACTGATTCATGCCCAGGGCGGACAAATTCGCGCCGAATCGGAGGGGGCGGGCAAAGGCGCGAGCATGGTCATCACCCTGGGGGCAGAGTCATAAAGCCTGGTCAAATTGGCGTAGTTCTTCTTGTTCCGTTTGCAAAATTTGCAGCAACGCCGGAATGCGCTGCTGCGCTGTTTTGGTGTTTTGCCCCTGCAAGCCCACAATCCCCGTAACCACACTATCTACCGCGCTGGAAGTGCCGGTGAGTTGGGCTTCGTAGCGCGAGAGCAGGGTAGAGAGGGATTTGAGCTGTTCTTGCCGGTTTTTGAGGGACTGAAGGGTCGATTCAAACTCGCGCTTGGAGGCAGAATCGCTGGTTTGCTCCAGGTTTTTTTGCAGGCGGGCAATTTCATCGTCAAAGTTGCCGGTAGCGTTCTGAATGGCGTAGGTGTTATCCAGGGCGCTCAGGCGTGTGGAGAGTTGATAGGCGTGCTCCACCAATTCATCCAGCGCGGCGGTGATGGGTTCGGCGGCGCGGCGGATGGGCTGCCCGGAGCGTTCCAGGGCGTTGAAGACCGAGAATCGGGCTCGTTCCAGCCGGTCGAAGCGGGTTTGGTAGCGTTGGGCAAGCGGCTGACGGTTTTGGCGGGTGAAGGTCATTTGCACGCCAGGGTCGCGGGCGATGACGATGACCATGATGAGCCACAGGATAAATCCCAGCGGGGCAAGCCACCAGGCGGAGCACAAACCGGCGGCGGCAGTGAGCGCCAGCATGGCGAGGTTGATGGGGTTGAACAGGGCGAGGAGGAGGGGGGAACGGGTCATGTAAGTGGGAAGTGGAAAGTGGAAAGTGAGAAGTGGAAAGTGGAAAGTGAGAAGTGAATTCTCCGGGTATCTATTCTCTACTCCCCCTAAAAGAAAGTAGCGATTTCGTCATAAATCTTCTGAATATTCTCTGGCGAGCTGTCGTATTGTTTGCCGCCGGTGGGTTCGGCAATGCTTTTCAGCACCTCGGTATCGGCGTTGTCGCCGAAGCCGATGGTAAAGACTTTGATGGCGTTGCCGCCTTCCCCGGAAAATTGGGCAATTTGGGCGTTAATTTCATCCAGTGTGGCAGCGGAGGCAGTGTCTTCTCCGTCACTGAGGACGACAATGGCGCGGATGTGTTCCGGGTTGCCGTTGGCGCTCAATTCCTGGTATGCGGTGAGGGTGGCATCGTAGAGGCGGGTATCGCCCAGTTCAAAAATGCCAGAGACGCTATCCAGCACTTGTTGGCGCTTTTCTCCCAGTTCCGAGAGAGGCGTAAGGGTGGAGACTTCCGAACTGGAGAGGATGATTTGCAGGCGGGCGCGGTCGTCCAGTTTCTTTACAAATTCCAACAGGCTGGCGCGGGCGGTTGTAATTCGGTCGCCGCGCATGCTGCCGGAAACATCCATCACCACCACCAAATCTACCGGTTTTTTGGTTTGCTGCCACAGGGTCTGAATTTTCTCAATGACGGCGGCTTGCGGCACTTCCAGCACGGTTTTGGGCTGAGAAATATCCACCCCGTGCTGCGAATCGAGAGGGGCAGAGAGGGCAATGGCAGGGTCGGCGGGGCGGAAGCCGTATTCCAGGGCGCGTAATTGCTGGGGCGCGGCGAGCAGGTAACTTTCAAAGATGCCTGCCGCTTCGCGCTGTTCTTCCGTTACCCAGGGGGCGTTCAACACGGCGTAAGGGTGATTGGACCAGAAAGTGCCTTCTTTGGGATAAATTGCCACGACCGGAATTTGGGAGGATTGCCCGCTGAGGCGTTTGCTCTCCTGTGCCACAATCAGGTTCTCGTATAGCACCGCCGCGCTGAGGTAGGAGGGACCACGCTCGAACATGCGCTCTGCAAAGAAGCCGGTGCTTGTGCCGTAGTGGATGACGCTCTTTTCCACTGCTGTCATAAAGTCGCGGGTTGCTGCGTCTTGCAGGTCGGCTTCGGTAAGCCCGCGCTGTTTGCCCGCTCCGGCGTAGGCTTCGGCGATGATGGATACGATGCCGCTGTTACTGTATGCCGGGTGGGTGTGACCAAACTGGAATTTGCCCCATTCCGGGTGTCCGTAGGCGCTCCACCCTTCGGCGGAGGTTGCCAGTTCTGCCACGTCCTGCCAGCCGAGGGCTTTTTCGGGCCATCCCAGGGCTTGCGCCATGGGTCGCCACATGGCAATGACGACCGGGCTAAGGACGAGGTCTTTGGGTGCGCCTGTTACCAGGTCGTCTCCGTGCGTTTTGCGCCATTCGGCATTGGCAACCGGGATGTATACGGAGGAAGCCGGGCTCCAGACGGTGGGTTGCAGGCTGCCATCCATAATGCCTCGCACCGATTCTATGGAACCGATGGGGGTAATTTCTATCTGGATGGTTTTGCCTTCGGCGGTTTTGTTTTGGGCGGCGTTAAATTCGGCGGTGAGGGGTTCCAGCCATTCTTTTTTCTCCGAGCCGTAGGCAATGGAGACAATCACCGAGTCGCCGGGCAGGAATTGGGTAAGGTTGCCGCAAGCCGAAAGCAGTATGGAAAGGATGAGGAGGAGGGAAGTGAGTTTGAGTTTCATAGTCGGTAGGTAGCGTTAGAGGATTGTCGGTTTTAGCGCACGTTTCTGGACCAGAAATCGCGCAGGGTGTTGAGGACGTTGCCAGCCGGAATTTCCACCTCCGGCAAGCCGGAAAGGTCGGCGCGGAAGCCGTTGGCGGCGTAACGGTCGAAGGGCGAGCCGGGTTGTTCCAGCGGGATGGAGGCATCTGCCGGGCGGAAGCCGTATTTTAGCAGGGCGGTTTGTTGGGCGGGCTGGGAGAGCAGATAGTCTATAAAAATTTGGGCAGCCTGGCTTTGCTCCGGCGTTACCCAATCGGCTTGCAGGGCGCAAAAGGGATGGTCGCTCCACAGCAGCGGAGAGGGGTAATAAATGCGGAGTTCGCCGTATCGCCCTACCGCATTTTCGGCTTGCTCAATGGCGGTGGCTTCGTAAACTGCCACAAAATCGTAGGTGCTGGGTCCGTAGGCAATCATCTTCTCCATCAGGGGTCCCGTGCTGTACTCGAACTGCCCAATGCTGGCTTCGGTTTCCAGGAACCAGGCCTGAAAATCGGCATCGGAGAGAATATCGGCGGGGCTGAGACCGCTGGTTTTGCCGTGATAGCCGTAAGACATGAGCAGGATGGTCATAAAACCGCTGTTGGATTTAAGCGGGTCGGTATGACCGAATTTAACATAGCCCCAATCCGCATGATTGTAGGCTGCCCAACCCTGAGGGTTTACGAGCGCATCGTGTACGTTGAGCCATAACGATGCGCCCGGCTGCTGCCCCCACAGCACGTCTGCCCTCTCTTTCCACGCCACCAGGGTGAGGGGCGTTTTTACAACCGGCAGGCAGGCGGGGTCGTTTGCCGGGTTTACCAGGCTTTTGCCAAACTGCGCTGTAGAGGCATCTTGCAGGGCGGCAATTTGGAGCATACTCGCCGGGCTGATGAGGACGGGTTTTCGGGTTCCATCCAACACGGCGGCGTTGATTTCCCAGGAACCCATCTTTTCCAACTCCACCCGGATGGGATGCCCGTTGATGGAAGCACCGCTCTGCTCGAAGGCGGGGATAACCTCGCTGAGCCATGCTTCCTTTTCGGTAGAGTAGAGCAGGTTGAGAGTAACGGGAGCAGGCGGTGGCAGAAGGAGTTCCCGCACCGGGGCGTAGGCAACTGCCCGGAAGGGGGGCAGCAACAAGGCGGCGACAAAAACGCCGAGGGCAATCATTCCATACAAGATGAGCAATATCCAGTTCATTCGAGGGGTGTACATGGGAAAAACCTCCAGTCTACATAATACGTGCAAAGTCTGCATCCGTTGTTTAATGGATTGTTAAGAAGGAAGATGACCCTTGATGAGATGTTAACCCACTCTTGGGCGGTTGTTAATGGCGGGGCACTATACTTCGCCTTACCCCTTGGCAAAATAGGAGAATCCCTTGCCTAATATTCTTGTTACCAATGATGATAGTGTTTCTGCCCCCGGTTTGCTGACTCTGGTTCAGGAGATGCGCAAACTGGGGACGGTGAGTGTGCTTGCCCCCGACCGCAACTGGTCTGGCAGCGGGCATGTAAAGACTCTAGACCGCCCTTTGCGGGTGCGGGAAGTGCCGTTGGCAGATGGAACAGTCGCCATCGCCAGTGACGGCGCTCCCTCCGATTGTGTGGCGCTGGCTCTGTTGGGTTTTTTTGACCAAAAATTTGACCTGGTTGTCTCTGGCATCAATTCCATGCCCAATTTGGGGCATGATGTGACCTACTCTGGCACGGTGACGGCGGCAATGGAAGCCGTAATTTGGGATACCCCCGCCATTGCTTTTTCTCTCGGCGTGCAAGATGCCCTTGCCTCCTCCGATTATGCCGTAGCCGGGGAAATTGCCCGGTTGGTGGTGCAAAACACTTTGCGGCATCAACTCCCGGCGGGTTGTTTTCTCAATGTCAATATCCCCTACCTGTCGCTGAATGAGATTAAAGGCTTTCGGAATACCCGCCAGGGTTTGCGGGTGTACCGCGACAGGTTGGATAAACGCACCGACCCGCGAGGTAAGCCCTATTACTGGATTGGCGGAGACGCGCCAACCGGCATCCCGGAAGAGGGCACAGACGTGGGGGCGCTTGCCGCCGGGTATGTTTCGGTTACGCCTTTGCAGTTGGATTTGACGATGTACTCCGCTATTCCCAC
>DYNS01000484.1 GCA_020720965.1 Anaerolinea sp.
TTCCCAGCCGGTGCAGCGCCAACCCGGTGTTGGAAACCGCTCCGCCGGTGGAAAAGTGCGCCGCGCCGGTGGAGATTAAGCGCCCCGGCTGAAAGGTTTCGGCAAAGGGTTCGCGCCCCGCGCCTGTCAGGTCGGGGTGAAAATCGAGGCAGATGTGCCCGGCGACCAGCGCGTCAATCCGTGGGTGCATCTCTTTCGAGCCTTAGGGTGATGACTTTCCCGGCGGGAATTTCTACCCGGAGCACGCCATCTGTGCCTGGCTGAATCTCAGCGGCGGGGATGGGTTGCTCGGCTAAATCGGCGAGACGGGCCTGGGCGGGGGCAAAGGGGGGCAAAATTTCGGCGTGGGTGGCGCTGGGGGAGGGGTTATAAAGCCGCAGGAGGAGAGAATCCCCCACTTCCGCTTTTTTAAACGCGCTTAAAATGGCATTTTTGCCGGTGACAGCCAAAAAGGATTGGCGGGCGGGGCGAGTTCCGGGGGCAACCGGGTAGTTTTTAATCATGCCAAAGGTGGCAGAGCGCGGCGGCAGGTTGTGCGCCTGGGCTTGCCGCCAGACTTCGGCGGTGTGCCATTCTCCGCTGTGGGGGAAAATGGAGAGATGATAGGTAAGTTTGCGCTGAATTTGCGCGCCCGGTGTTGGCACATTGGGACCCGCCCCAATGACGGCGGCGCGCATTTCGGTTCCGGCACCCAGGTAGGCAACCGAACGCAGCAGGGTGATGGCAATTTCGCGCCGTTCGGTATCCAAGACTTCGTATTCTGGCAAGCCCTGGTTGATGAGACACAAGCCGCGACTTCCATCCGAAAGGTCGAGCCAGCCTTGTTGGGGAAAAGTGCGCGGAGCATCCTCTACCCAGGCTTCTTCTGAGACGGGGTGAATTTGAATCGGGCGGCGAATGACGGCAAATTGGGCATCTGCATGGGAGCTGCTGGTCTGGATGTCGCTGGGGAAAATCAGGCGCAGGCGGTGGTCGCGGGCGTGGTTGTCAAATTCGACCTGAAGGTCGAGGCGCGGGCTGCCCTGCGCCAGCGAGACGGTAACGGTGAGCGGGCAAAGAGTGCGCGATTCGCGGCGTTTACGGCGCAGGTCGTCCAGGCTTTCGGGGAGCTGCCAGTCGTATTCAATGCGGTAGCGCTGAATGGCAGGACCTTCTGCCAGGCGGGAGATGCGCGGAGCCAGCCCCAGGGTGGTTTCCAGCCGGTCTTCGAGCGGGTATGAGTAGTTGTAGCCATCTCCACAGTCGCCGCCGTCTTCAAAATAAGCCAGGTCGCGGTAGGTTTGCCCGCTGGCTTTTTCGGTCACGGTGAGCGTGCCGTTGGGCTGAATTTGCACACGCAAGTGTTCGTTTTCTAAAACATGGTGGGGTAGTTGGGGCGTGATGGGGTGATTGGGGTTGGATTCCGGTCTGACGGCGTAAACCTGGTAGCCCAAAGCCGGGATGGATGCCCGGAAGGAGGTTCGTACCCGTTGCGCATCTCGGAAACTGGAGGGTCCGCTGATGCCGGGGCGCAAAACCGAAGCGCGAGACATGGATTCGATTTGAACCGGAAGCGATTCGCTGGCTCCGAGCGGGCGCAGGCGCAACCCGCGAAAAGCAGCGGAGGGCATAATGGGCGGATTTTCAGCCCAGAGATGATGGGTACGCCAACGGAACATCTCTGGGGCATCCATCTCGGCATGAATGGCGGACTCAGGGAGGGCGGTTTCGCTACGCGACACGGCGACCTGATTCAGGAAGAAATCCCACAGGTCAATTTCGGCGGTGACGATGCCGTCAAACTGCCAGGGCAAGGCGTTAAAGACAATCAGCGCGGCTTCATCGGGTTGCAAGTCTGCAAGGTCAATTTGACGGCATCGT
>DYNS01000167.1 GCA_020720965.1 Anaerolinea sp.
GATACAGGCCTTCATGTACTCCGGCGTTCCGAAAGCCGGTGCGCCTGACTTCATGTCGACATTCGAGGTGAAACCGCCATAGACGAAGGGAGCACCCGGATTTGCGAGCTGGGAAAGAGATAGTCCGGCGAGCGCCTCGGCATTCTCCCCCCCGCACCCGAAGCATGAGCATCACCCTCCTCAGCCCCGACCCCCAAATCACCCGCCAATTAGGCTACCGGCTCGGAACCCTGCTCCAGCCCGGAGATTTAATCTGCCTGCAAGGCGACCTGGGCGCAGGCAAAACAACCTTCGTGCAAGGGGTTGCCGCCGGTTGGGGCGCAATCGATGAAGTCTCTAGCCCCACCTTCGTCCTTGTAAACCGTTACCGCCGCGCCGATGGCGCCGCCCTGCATCACCTGGATACTTACCGCCTCGCCTCCCTACCCGAAGCCGAAGAACTGGACCTGGACTCCATGCTAGCGCAGGGCGCTCTCCTCATCGAATGGGCAGACCGCATCGTCCCCATCCTGCCCCAGGACCGACTATGGCTGCACCTGGAATACCAGGACGAAACCAGCCGCCGCATCACCCTCACCGCCCAGGGCGGGCGTAGCCTTGCCCTGCTGGCGCAAATGACCCCCTAACCCCATGCTCCTCGCCATAGACACCTCCACACCCCAAATGGGAATCGCCCTCTATGACGGCGCTCGCCTGCTGGCGGAACATTCCTGGCTCAGTCAAGCCCGTCACACGGTGGAACTCGCCCCCAGCGTGCAGCAAACCCTTGCCCGCGCCGGTTTAAGCCTGGCGCAAATGAACGCCATCGGGGTAGCCATCGGACCCGGCTCCTTCACTTCCCTGCGGGTGGGGCTTTCTTTTGTGAAGGGCATTGCCCAGGCGCTGAACCTGCCTCTTATCGGAATCGACACCCTCAGCATAGTCGCCGCCGCCCAACCCCTCCAAGACCTCCCCCTCGTCTGTCTCCTGCCCGCCGGGCGTGGCAGACACGCCGTCAGTTGGTACCGCGCCTCGGCGGAGGGCTGGCAGGCATCCGGGGCAGCGCAGGTGAACACGATTTCGGCGCTCTCTCAAGCCCTGGCGCAAGAGACTCTCCTCGCCGGAGATTTAACCGCATCCGAGCGTTCCCTGCTTCTGCAAAATCCCCTCGTTAAACTGGCATCCCCCGCCCTCTCTGCCCGCCGCCCCGGAATATTGGCAGAACTGGCGTACCGCCTCTGGCAAAAGGGAGAAACCGCCGACCCTGCCAGCCTTGCCCCCCTTTACCTGCACATCGGCGACCCCATCCCGGCCGACTCCAGCCAGCCATGACCACAATCCGCCCCATGCGCCCCACCGACCTGATGCAGGTGACGGAAACTGACGCCGCCGCCGGAATTTTGCTCCCCTGGACGCTCAACCAATACGCCCGCGAGCTGATAAACCCCTCCGCTTTTTGCTGGGTGGCGGAAGAAGACGGGCTTATCCTCGGCTCTCTCACTCTGTGGAACGTGGCAGGGGAGGGCGAAATTGCCAACATTGCCGTGCATCCCTCCCACTGGCGACGGGGCGTGGGCAAGGCGCTGATGCAAACCGCCCTGCAAAAAGCCGCCGACCTGGGTCTAACCCGCCTCCTGCTCGAAGCTCGCCTCGGCAACCTGCCCGCCCAAGCCCTATACCGTGCCTTTGGCTTTCAAGAAGACGGAATCCGCCCCGGTTACTACAGCAACCGCGAAGACGCGCTTTTAATGTCCCGCCACATCCTTGGAGGATAACCCCAATGAACAAAGAAAAACTTCGGCAGCGTTTTTTGCGCGACTCCTTGCCTGTGCGCCTGGGCGGGCTTGCCGCAACCCTGGCAAGAGTCTCTTCCAGCGCAAGAGAAGCCGAAAACCCCGTTATTGTTTCTGGCTTGATGGACGAAGCCCGCTACCTCATCGAATGGACGGCTGCGGAGGCAGAACCGGAAGTTGCCGCCGAACTTGTGCAAACGCAACGCCTGCTGACCTTGTGGCTGCGAGCATGGAACGCCGCCCATGCCGATAGGCATCAGCGCGTTTTGCTCGCGGCGCAAGCCAAAGAGTGGTCCGACAAAACCTTGCAGTATTCCGGGCTGCTTAACGAAGACAACCCCAAAAGGATTCTATGACTTTCCAAACCTCTCTCACCCAAAAACTGCAAGACAAAACCGCCAAAATTGGCATCCTCGGCATGGGCTATGTAGGAATGCCCCTCGCAGTCGTCTTTGCCGAAAAAGGCTTCAACGTCCTGGGCATAGACCCAGACCCACGCAAAGTGGAAACCTTCTCCAAGGGCATCTCCTATATTCAGGATGTCCCCACTGAAACAGTCGCCCGCCTGAAGAACGCCGGAAACCTGAACATGACCGCCGACTTCGCCGCCCTGGCGGAATGTGATGCCGTTTCCATCTGCGTCCCCACCCCCTTGCGCCAAACCGGCGACCCGGACATGTCCTTCATCCTCTCCGCCACCGAGCAACTGGCAAAATATGTTCACCCCGGCATGGTCATCGTCCTCGAATCCACCACCTACCCCGGCACAACCCGCGAGGTCATCGTCCCCATGCTGACGGAAAAATCCGGGCTAACCGTAGGCGAAGACATCTTCATCTGTTTCTCGCCAGAGCGGGTAGACCCCGGTAGGCAGGACTGGACGACCTACAACACCCCCAAAGTGATGGGCGGCATGACCCCCGCCTGCGCCCAAGTGGCAACCGCCTGGTATGCCGGAGCCCTGGAAACAGTCGTCCCCGTCTCCTCCCCCGAAGCCGCCGAAATGGCAAAACTGCTCGAAAACACCTTCCGCATGATTAATATCGGCATGGTTAATGAGCTCGCCCTCATGTGCGAGCGCCTGGGCGTGGACGTGTGGGAAGTGATAGACGCCGCCGCCACCAAACCCTTCGGCTTCATGAAGTTCACCCCCGGACCCGGCTTGGGCGGTCACTGCATCCCTATAGACCCGCTCTACCTCTCCTGGAAGATGAAAGCCCTCAACTACAACGCCAAATTTATTGAACTTGCCAGCGAGATTAATACCAACATGCCGCGCTACGTTGTTAGTCGGGTGCTGGAAGCCCTCAACGACCGCAGCAAACCGCTTAAGGGGAGCAAAATCCTCGTTCTGGGGGTTGCCTACAAACCCGATATTGACGATGTGCGCGAATCGCCTGCCTTTGACGTAATCGCCCTGATGAAGCAAAAAGGCGCTCTTGTGCAATATCACGACCCCTACATCCCCCACATTCACCACGAAACCGAAGGCTGGGAGATGAACAGCATCCCCGATGCCGACCTGCTGCCCCAAGCCGCCCAATCTGATGCGGTTGTCATCATCACCAACCATAAAACCTACGACTACCCCGCTCTCCTGCAAACCGCCCCCTTTATCTTCGACACCCGCAACGCCCTGGGTAAAACCGGCAAAAACAGCGAGAAAGTCGTCAGGCTTTAGACAGTGACAGCGGACAGTCTCTTGCCCACTAAAACTACCCACTACCCACTCAAACTACCCATGTCAAACTACCTCATCACCGGCGCAGCCGGATTCATTGGCGCAAGAACCGCCGAATTCTTACTCGAACAAGGTCATACCGTCCTCGGTATCGATAATCTCAACCACGCCTACGACCCGCGCATGAAGCAATACCGCCTGCAAAAACTTCAGGCAATGCCGGGGTTCACCTTCCTCAAAGCCGATATTGCCGAAAAAGCCACCCTGGAAGACCCGAACATCCGCCAAACCCACTTTCATGGCGTTATTAACCTCGCCGCCCGCGCTGGAGTGCGCTTTAGTGTGGAAGACCCCTGGGTTTTTCTCGAATCTAACGTCACCGGCACTCTCAACATGCTGGAAGTTGCCCGGCGCAGCGAAGGTTGCAAATTCATCCTCGCTTCCACCTCCAGCATCTACGGCGCAAACCCACCCTACCCCACCCCAGAGACGGCATCTTCCAGCGAACCGCTGCAACCCTACGCCGCCAGCAAAAAAGCCGCCGAAGTTCTCACCCACAGTTACCATCACCTCTACGGCATAGATAGTGCCATTCTGCGCTTCTTCACCGTCTACGGACCTGCCGGGCGCCCCGACCTGGCACTTTTCCGTTTTGTGCAGTGGATTTTGGAGGGCAGACCGGTTCGCATCAACGGAGACGGCGAACAGTCACGCGGGTTCACCTACATAGACGACATCGCGCGCGGCATTATCGCCGCCCTGCGACCGACCGGCTACGAAATCATCAACCTCGGCGGACACGAAGTCATCACCATCAACGGCTTGGTTTCGCTCATCGAAAGCATCACCGGCAAAACCGCCACCGTGCAATACGGTCCTCCCAACCCGGCAGATATGTTCACCAACTGGGCAGATGTCTCCAAAGCTCGTCAAATGCTTGGCTGGCAGCCAGAATACGACATGCGCCGGGGTACCGAAAAACTGGTGGAGTGGTATCTGCAAGAGCGCAGTTGGGCAAAAGACGTGCTAACCCCCTAAACGCCCCCTACTTTGACCCCAACCCCCTGGCGCTCCGATGACCTGCTTCGCCGTGTGGTAAAAAACAGCGGCTACCTCTTCTCCAGCAGTTCGCTGGGGATTGTGCTGGGCATCCTGACGAGCCTCTTCGCCACCCGCGCCCTCACCGAAACAGGCTTCGGCGTTTTGGGCGCCATCCAAACCTTTGCCATGGTGGCAGATAAACTGCTCTCCTTTCGGATTGGGGAGGTGGTGGTCAAATATACCGGTGCGGCATTAAGCAAAGGGGATAAACCCACCGCCGCCGCTGTTTTCAAAACCGCCGCCCTCACCGAGGCTTCCGTTTCGCTGCTTTCTTACCTGCTCATTGTTGCCCTCGCGCCCCTCGCCGCCCAATGGTTTGCCAAAGATGCCTCCCTCGCCCCGCTCTTCATCCTCTATGGGCTGATTGTCCCCGCCGGGCTGGTGTACGAGAGCGCAAGCGCCCTCCTGCAAGTGGGAGGTAACTTCCGCGCCCAAGCCGCCCTCAACCTGGCGCAGAATCTGCTCACTGCCGGGGTGGTGATGTACGCCTTTTTTGCCGGTGCGGGTTTGCCGATGGTGGTCATTGCCTACCTGGCAGGCAAAACCCTTTTCGGGTTGGGGTACGCATTCTTGGGGCTGCGCCGGGCTTCTGCCTTGTTTGGCGCGGAGTGGTGGCGGGTTTCGCTGCGTCATTTGCCCCCGGCGCGGGAGTTTTGGGGCTTTGCCTTCTCTAGCAATTTTTCTGGCACGGTGAATTTGCTGGTGCGGGATAGCGACATTTTATGGGTCAATTACTTTTTTTCCCCGGCGCAGGGCGGTTATTACAAATTGGCGGTTTCTTTGGTCGGCTACATGCTCATCCCCATAGACCCGCTCATCAAAACCAGTTTTCCAGAAATCTCCAAAGCCGTAGCGGAGGGTGCCTGGGCGCGGCTTAAGCGCCTTTTGCGGCGGCTTACTTTGCTTTCTGGCGGGTTTACCCTGCTCTTTGGCACAGGGCTATTCCTGCTGGCAGAACCGCTGCTCTTCCGTTGGGTGTACGAACCCAAGTACCTGCCCGCCCTTGCCCCTGCCCTCGTTTTGTGGCTTGGCTACGGTTTGGCAAACACCCTCTTCTGGAACCGACCCCTGATTTTGGCGCTCGGAGAGCCGTTTTTCCCCCTCCTCGTTTCCATCCTGGCGGGATTGGGTAAAATAGCCCTCAGCCTGTGGCTTGTTCCGCGCTACGGCATGAATGCCCAAGCCTGGCTCATGTCTACCTACTTTATCCTTTCTATCGGATTCATCTCCGCACGCGGATTGTACCTGCTCAACAATCACTCCCCCGCCCACTGACACTGACCATGAAAATTATCGCCATTTCCGCCTCGCAAGTGCCATCCAGCGCCGCCAACAGCATTCAGGCGCTAAAAGCCGTCCACGCTTTGGCGCAAGCCGGGCACGAGGTGCGGCTCCTGGTCCCGCAATCCTCGCAGGAAGCCAGCCCTACAAAGGTGAATCTCTCCAGCTTTTACGGGTTGGAGAAAACCTTTCCGGTGGAGTTTTTACCCGCCGCCTCGCGGCGGCTTTTCTTTTGGCGGGCGGTGCAAAGCGCCCGCGCCCAAAAGCCGGATGTCCTGTACGTCTGGCCCCCTCAATCCGCTGTGTATGGGCTTATGGCGGGCTTACCCGTCCTGCTGGAAATGCACGACCTGCCCTCCGGGTTATTCGGTCCGCTTTGGTATCGCGCTTTTTTGGCTTTGCCCGGCAAAAAACGCCAGGCGGTCATTACCCGCTCGCTGCAAAACCTGCTGCAAAATCGCTTTGGCGCCGCCGAAACAGTTCTCGCGCCCAACGGGGTGGATTTGGAACGCTTTGCGCACCAGCCCGATTCCGCCTCTGCTCGTCACTTGCTGAACCTGCCCCAAACCCAAACCGCTGCCTGCGTAGGGCATCTCTACCCCGGCAGAGGGGTGGAGATGTTCCTCGCCTTGGCGGGCAAGATGCAGCCGGTGCATTTCCTTTGGGTGGGGGGCAATGCCGAAGAGGTGGAAATGTGGAGGGCAAAGGCGGCGCAGATGAATCTGTCCAATGTCACCTTTACCGGTTTCATCCATAATTCTCAAATTCCGCTTTACCAGGCGGCAGCAGACGTTTTGCTCATGCCCTATAGTCGCGAAATTGGCATTTCCAGCGGCGGGGGCAACTCCGGGCAGGTTTCCAGTCGCCGTGAGCTTTTTGAGTGGCTGATTTTGGAAATGTAAAAAAGCTTGTCAGCGGATTTATAAGGAAAGCTATTGCGAAATAAGCTCCTGTAGGTCGTTTTCGGTTATTATTCTGACCTCGAGCGAGCGGGCTTTGTTAATTTTTGAGCCAGGATTTTCTCCGGCAAGAACGTAATCAGTTTTTGTGCTCACACTTCCACTAACATTTCCGCCTTG
>DYNS01000485.1 GCA_020720965.1 Anaerolinea sp.
GTGGGGTGGGGGCTTCTTCCATAAAAAATGCTCCTTGTGAAGGGGGTTGGGTAAGGGCAAAACGGAGCGAGTATAGCCCAACCCACCCGGCTGACAAGGGGCTGGGATGTTAACAAAATTCCCGCCGCTGGGAGGCGGCGGGTGGGTTTTTAGGGCAGTCTGGCGGCGAGCCAGGTTTGGATGTCTTGCAGAACCTGGGCACGTTCTGGTTCGTTCATTACCTCGTGGTAGAGACCTTCGTACATTTTGAGGGTCTTATCGGTGGAGGAGGCTTTTTGGTAGAGCAGTTTTGTCCCGGCGGGGTCTACCAGAGTGTCGGCGCTGCCTTGCACCAGCAACAGGGGCAGGCGGATGGTGGTTGCCTGGGCTTGGAGGCGGTCTATGGCGGCGAACATTTCCGCGCCGAGGCGGGCGGTTACTTTTCCGCTGTAAACGAGGGGGTCGTTGAGGTAAGCCTGCACGACCTGGGGGTCTTTGCTAATGGCGTTGGCATCCAACGCCGCTACGCCCAGGCGGGGAGCAAGGTTGGAAAGCAATTTTGCGATGAAAATGGTGGCGGGGGAGATACTATCCGATATTTTGGCGGCGGGAGCCGAGAGAATCGCTCCTGCCAGGTCGCTTTGGTGTTCCAGCAGGTACGTGCCGGCGATTAACCCGCCCATGCTATGCCCCAGCAAAAAGACCGGTTTGGCGGGGTGGGCTTTTTGGGCAAGGCTGAGAAGGGTTTTGAGGGGGACCACATAGTCATCGAAGCGATTGAGATAGACTCGCTGCCCCTCCGATTTGCCATGCCCCAGGTGGTCCACCCCGTAGAGGGCATAACCTAATGGGGCAAGGTGATTGACCAGGTTCAGGTAACGCCCACTGTGTTCCGCCAAGCCATGGGCAATCAGCAGGATGGCTTTTACCTCGCCTTCGGGCATCCAAGCCTGGTAATACAGGTTTGCGCCCTGTGCATTTTGAAAATTTCCTTCGAGATGTTTCATGGTTTGCTCCTTGTACGAACAGATGTCTGTAGTTTACTAGATTTCTGGTAGATTCTCTACATTTGCGCCAGGCTTGACGCTTTGCCCCTTTGAACTTAAGATAGAACAAATTTGCATAAAATTGGAAAATGGAAAATAAAAATGGATACGGGTCTGATACGAAAAATTAACATTGATACCGAAATGCAGCAAGCCTATCTGGATTATGCCATGTCTACCATTGTGGCGCGTGCCCTGCCGGATGCGCGGGACGGGTTGAAGCCAGTTCATCGCCGCATTTTGTATGCCATGTACGACATGGGTTTACGCGCTGAGAGCGCTTACAAAAAGTCTGCCCGTATTGTGGGCGAGGTGCTGGGCAAATATCACCCGCACGGAGACGCCGCCGTCTATGACGCAATGGCGCGTATGGCGCAGGATTTTTCTCTGCGGACTTTGCTGGTGGATGGTCAGGGCAACTTCGGCTCCATTGATGGCGACCCACCCGCTGCCATGCGCTACACCGAAGCCCGTCTCACCCCCGCTGCGCTGGATATGCTGGTGGATTTAAACAAAAACACCGTCCATTTTGGACCAAACTTTGACGACAGCCTGCAAGAACCCCTGGTTCTGCCCGCCGCCCTGCCCAATTTACTGGTAAACGGAGCAACCGGCATCGCCGTTGGCATGGCAACCTCCATTCCGCCCCACAATTTGGCGGAGGTTGTGGATGCGCTGACTTACATGCTGCAACATTGGGACAAGTTGGAAGATATTGACCTGGCGCATCTCATGCAGTTCATTCAGGGACCAGATTTTCCTACCGGCGGGGTGATTTTGCAGGCGGCGGGAGAAGAAGGCTTGGAAGCGGCTTACGGCTCCGGG
>DYNS01000486.1 GCA_020720965.1 Anaerolinea sp.
GCGGTCTATGCCCATGGCAACTGCCTGGCGCACGAGTTCGTTGTCGAAGGGCGCGAAGGTGTTGGTCATGCCGACATACATGATGTTGAGGGCGGGGCGGTTGATGAGGGCGAGGTTGGAGTCGCCCTGAATGACGGCGAAGTCATCTGGTCCGGGGTTGTCGATGCCGTCAACAGTGCCGGATTGCAGTTCCAGCAGGCGAGCGGCGGCTTCGGATTGCCAGCGGAAGACGAGGGTGGGGGTTTTGGCTTTCTCGCCCCAATATTCGCCAAAGGATTTGAAGATGACCTGGTCGCCACGTTTCCATTCGGCTACGTAGTAGGGACCGGTGCCGATGGGTTTGGTGAGCAAGTCGCCGGTGCCGCCGGTTTTTTCCAGCCACTCTTTGGGTTGGATGGCAAAGGCGGTGAAGGCGATTTTAGACTTGAAGGCAGGGTCGGGGTAGCACAGGCTGAATTTGACGGTGTATTCATCCACCGCTTCGATTGCCTTAAATTCGCCGCCGTATTCGCAGTTGGCGGCTTCCACCTTCACGGGCGCAAAGGCGGCTTCGGTAAGCCCTTCCACGCTGACGGCGGCAGGGGCGGCGGCGGGGGCAGCGGGTCCGCAGGCTGCCAGCGCAATGCCGAGTAAAACAAACATGGATGCAAGTAAGTACAACGAGCGTTTCACGGTTTCTCCTCCGTAAGTGAAAAAAGTTGGATAGGACAAAATGGGCAAAGGGGGGAAAATGTATCGGTTTCCAGAGTATCTCCTCTCTAAAAATGGTCTGGTGGAGTATTATACAACAGTTAGCCCACCCGCCTTTTGGAGGTCTGTAGAGATGAACCTGATAACCGGAGCCACCGGTCACATTGGCAACGTACTTGCCCGTCACCTGCTGCAACGCGGAGAAAAAGTCCGCGCTTTTGTGTTACCGGGCGATAGCCTCGTCCCCCTGCAAGGGTTGGATGTGGAAATTACCCAGGGGGACGTGCTGCGCCCTGCCGACCTGGAAAAAGCCATGAAAGGCGTGCAGGTTGTCTATCACCTCGCCGCCCTCATCACCATCATGCCCGGCAAAAATGAAAAAGTCCGCCAGGTGAATGTGGAAGGAACCCGCAACCTGCTTGCCGCCGCCCAAAAAGCCGGGCTACGCCGGGTGGTCTATACCAGTTCCATCCACGCCATTCAGCGAGCGCCGCAGGGCGTAACCATAGACGAAACCCTGCCCTACGACCCCTCCAACCCCTATGGCGCTTACGACACCTCCAAAGCCCAGGCAAGCCTGCTGGTACAGCAAGCCGCCCAAAACGGGCTGGATGCCGTTCTGGTCTGCCCCACCGGGGTCATTGGACCTTACGATTTTCGCGTCTCCCTCATGGGCGCGGGCATTTTGCGCTATTGGGACGGCAAGGAAGTTCAATACTTCCCCGGCGGCTACGATTACGTGGATGTGCGCGATGTGGCGGCGGGGATGATTGCCGCTGCCGAAAAAGGTCGGCGCGGAGAAAGTTACCTGCTGAGTGGGGGGTACTTATCCAATCGGGAATTGGTGGAAACAGGTCGGCGCATCACCGGGGGGAAGTATCCGCTCCGCGAGCTGCCCCTGCCTCTGGTACATCTTCTTTCCCGGCTGATGCCTCTCTACTACCGCCTCAGCAAAACCTCCCCTCAACTGACCCCCTACGCAGTGGAAGTGTTGCAAAGCAACGCCAACATCAGCCACGCCAAAGCCACCCGCGAGTTGGGCTACACCCCCCGCCCCCTGCCCGAATCGCTTTCCGATGCGCTGTACTGGTTCAAAGAAAACCGGCACAGGCTGATGATACAATCAAACTAACAATCGCACCAATGAAAGATATA
>DYNS01000168.1 GCA_020720965.1 Anaerolinea sp.
GGGTGAAGCGCGCCCCCGAGGTAGAAGCTTAATCGTTGCCGGTGTTCTGGTCTCCGTAGTGCATGGATGCCATTTGTTTATAGTAGTCCCAGCGTTTCTTCACGTCACTTTGGGCGTGCTTCAGCAGGGCTTCGGCGCGTTCTTCGTCCGACTGTACCAACATGCGGTAGCGGGTTTCGTTGTAGATGTATTGGTCGAGACCGATGGAGGGTTCTTTCGAGTCGATGACGAGGGGGTTTTGCCCTTGGGCAATCATATCCGGGTTGTAGCGGTAAAGCGACCAGTGACCGGACTGAACGGCGAGTTTTTGCTGTTCCAGACCTTTTGCCATATCAATGCCGTGCGCGATGCAGTGCGAGTAGGCGATGATGAGGGAAGGTCCATCGTAGGCTTCGGCTTCCAGGAAGGCGCGCAGGGTTTGCTGGTCGTTGGAGCCCATTGCCACGCGGGCAACATACACATAGCCGTAGGACATGGCAATCAGCCCCAAATCTTTTTTGGATATGCCCTTGCCGCTCATGGCGAATTTGGCAACCGCGCCCATGGGGGTGGATTTGGAAGCCTGACCGCCGGTGTTGGAATACACTTCTGTATCCAGTACCAGAATGTTGACATTGCGCCCGGAAGCCATGACATGGTCTAAGCCGCCGTAGCCAATATCGTATGCCCAGCCGTCACCGCCCATAATCCAAACCGATTTTTTGACGAGGACATCCGCAATGGAGAGCAAATCGCGCGACTTCGGGTCGGTTTTGCCTTGCAGTTTGGCTTTCAGCGCCGCAACCCGCTCGCGTTGCGCTTTAATCCCCGCCTCGGAGGATTGGTCTGCCGTCAGCAGTTCTTCCGCCAGAGCGCCAAGTTCCGCCGCCATGCCTTTGAGCAGGAATTGAGCGTATTCGGTTTGCTTGTCAATCGTCAGGCGCATTCCCAAGCCAAATTCGGCGTTATCTTCAAACAGAGAGTTGCTCCAGGCGGGTCCGCGTCCTTCCTTGTTGAAAGCCCAGGGGGTGGTGGGCAGGTTGCCGCCATAAATGGAGGAACAACCGGTGGCGTTGGCAATAATTGCCCGGTCGCCGAACAACTGCGAGACGAGTTTTACATACGGGGTTTCGCCACAGCCCGCGCAGGCGCCGGAGAACTCGAAGAGGGGTTGCAGCAGCTGCGAATTTTTGATGGTGTTGGGGTTGAAGGCGGTGCGGTCCACTTCTGGCAGGGTGAGGAAGAAATCCCAGTTTTGGGCTTCGCTCTCACGGATGGGAGGCTGCGCCGCCATGTTGATGGCTTTGCGTCCCACCTGGCTCTTATCCTTCACCGGGCAGGCTTCTACGCACAGGGTACAGCCGGTGCAATCTTCTGGGGCAACTTGCAGGGTGTATGCCATGCCGGGGAATTCTTTGAACTTGGATTCCATGTGCTTGAAGGTTTCCGGCGCATCTGCCAGGGCGGCTTTGTCGTACACCTTGTGCCGGATAACGGCATGGGGGCAGACGAAGACGCATTTTCCACACTGAATGCACAAATCCGGCTCCCAAACGGGAATTTCCAGCGCGATGTTGCGCTTCTCCCACTGAGTTGTGCCGGTGGGGAAGGTTCCATCTATCGGCATGGCAGAGACGGGCACTTCTTCGCCTTCCAGGGCAATCATCGGGGCGAGGACGTTCTTCACAAATTCCGGCGCTTCGGCGGGGACACGCGGGCGCATGGAGGTGGTGGCGCTTGCCTGGGCAGGGACGGGGATTTCGTACAGGTGTGCCAGGGTTTGGTCTACGGCTTCAAAGTTTTTGCGAACCACTGCCTCGCCGCGTTTACCGTAAGTCTTTTCGATGGAGTGTTTAATCTCCGCGATGGCTTGCTCGCGGGGCAGAACGCCGGAGATGGCGAAGAAGCAGGTCTGCATGATGGTGTTCACACGGCTGCCCATGCCGGTTTTCTGTGCCACTTCATAGGCGTTGATGTTGTAGAACTTTAGTTGCTTGGCAATAATCGCTTGCTGCACTTCCAGGGGCAGGGCATCCCAAACTTCTTCCTTGCTGTAAATGCTGTTGAGCAGGAAAATTCCGCCGGGCTGGGCAAACTTCACAATGTCGTAGCGCTCCAAAAAGCTGAATTGGTGGCAGGCGACAAAGTTGGCGGTGTTGTTGGCAATCAGATACGGGGCGGTAATGGGCTTGGGTCCAAACCGCAGGTGAGATTGGGTAAGCGTGCCAGATTTCTTCGAGTCGTAGTAGAAGAAGCCCTGAGCGTAGTTTTCGGTTTCTTCGCCAATGATTTTGATGGAGTTCTTGTTTGCGCCAACCGTGCCATCCGCGCCCAAGCCAATGAAGACGCAGCGCACGGTTTCCGCGTCTTCGATGCTGAAGGAAGCGTCCACATCCAGGCTGGTAAAGGTTACATCGTCCACAATGCCAACGGTGAAGTGGTTTTTGGGCGCATCTTTGGCGAGTTCTTCTAAAACGGCTTTGACCATCGCCGGGGTAAATTCTTTGGAAGATAAGCCGTACCGCCCGCCAATGGCTTTGATGTCGGTGCGCCCGGTTTCGTACAGGGCGTTGAGCACGTCCTGGTACATCGGCTCGCCTGCCGAGCCGGGTTCTTTGGTTCTATCCAACACTGCCAAAGATTTGACGCTGGCAGGAAGGGATTGAATGAAACCATTGACATCAAAGGGGCGGTACAGGCGGACGCGCACAACGCCCACTTTTTCTCCCTGGGCTGCCAGGTATTCTGCGGTTGCCTGGGCAGTTTCGCCACCCGAACCCATGACGATGATGACCCGCTCGGCTTCGGGATGCCCGGAGTAGTCGAAGAGTTTGTATTGTCGCCCGGTGATTTTGGCAAATTTATCCATTTCGGCTTGCACAATGCCGGGGGTTTGCTCGTAAAACTTGTTTACCGTCTCGCGTCCCTGAAAGTACACATCCGGGTTTTGGGCGGTTCCGCGCAAAACGGGTCGGTCTGGCGAAAGCCCGCGTGCGCGGTGCGCCTGCACGGCATCCATATCAATCATTTCGCGCAGGTCGTCATCCAGCAGTTGCTCAATTTTGGTTACTTCGTGAGAGGTGCGGAAGCCATCAAAAAAGTGAAGGAAGGGAATGCGGGATTTGAGAGTGGCGGCGTGAGAGATGGCGGCAAAATCCTGCGCCTCTTGCACCGAGCCAGAAGAGAGCATTGCCCACCCGGTTTGGCGGCAAGCCATCACGTCCTGATGGTCGCCGTAGATGGATAAGCCCTGCGCGGCAATGGCGCGGGCGGCAATGTGGAAGACTGTGCTGGTGAGTTCGCCCGCAATTTTATACATATTGGGAATCATCAACAGCAAGCCCTGGCTGGCGGTGAAGGTGGTCGTTAACGCTCCGGTTTGCAGCGCTCCATGCACCGCGCCCGCCGCGCCGCCTTCCGATTGCATCTCAATGACGTGAGGAGAGCCGCCCCAAATGTTGGGTTTGCTCTTGGCTGCCCAGTCATCCGAAAACTCACCCATGCCGGAAGAAGGGGTGATGGGGTAAATGGCAATCACCTCGCTGACGCGATAGGCAACGGAGGCGGTTGCTTCGTTTCCATCAATGGTAATAATGGGTCTTTTGGACATTTTTTACTCCTTAAAAAGAGAGAGAATAAGAGCAGTTGGTGAAAAAAATCTCAAACCTGCCAATTATGCCACATCCCCGCAAGTTTAGCCCCTCTATTTTTGAAAAGGAAGTCATAAATGTCATCAAAGCAGGCGAGTCTTGTCATAAATTTCGGACAATGTTGAGCATATTACAACGAAAAGCATCAGAGCCAACTCTGATGCTTTTCGTCCTGCCGGGGGAGAGAAAACCCTCCAGGTCGTTATTCGATGCCGAGAATCTTGAGCCGAATCGCCCCGCCGGGGGTTTGGGCTTCCACCACATCGCCCGCCTTATGCTCCATCAGCGCCCGCCCAATCGGTGACTCGTTGGAAATTTTGCCCGCACGCGGGTCGGCTTCTTTTGCGCCGACAATGTGATACTTCTCCGGTTCAAAATCTTCTTCCTGCACAATCACCGTAACGCCTACGCTGACAACGTCCTTGGAGACGTTGCCCTCCACAATTTGGGCAGCCGAGAGGGTGTATTCCAATTCCTGAATACGCCCCTCCAAAAATGCCTGGTCTTCTTTGGCTTTGTGGTAATCCGCGTTTTCCGAAAGGTCGCCCATTTCAATGGCTTCGCGCAGCCTTCTGGCAAGCGCCTCGCGTTGGGGTCCCTTCAGGTCTTGCAATTCCGCCTTCAGGGCTTCGGCGCCTTCGGCGGTGAGATAAATTGGTTCTGTCATGTCTTCCTCCTGTAGAAAACAAAAACTCCGGGTGATTGGGGTTTCCCGGAGTTGGAACATCCAAAAAAGGTTGGATACAAACTCAGGGTCTTAGCGCCGGGTCGAATAAGCGTTGGTGTTCTTCAATGGCGAAGCGGTCTGTCATTCCGGCAATGTAGTCGCAGATGGTACGCTCCAGCCCGCGCAAGGGAATCATTTTTTGGTATTGGGCGGGCATGGTAGATGGTTCTGCGTGAAAGGCGTGGAACATTTTGCTGATGATTTGCTCCGCCTTCACCTGCATTCGCATCACCCGGTAATGACGGTATAGGTTTTGGTACAAAAAATCTTTCAGTTCGCGGTTGCGGCGGTACATCTCCTCGCTAAAGCCAATGAGATTGTAAGAGAGTTTTTGCACATCTAAAGGTTGTTTTGCGCCGCTTTGCTTAATGCGGCTATCGGTAGCCTGCACCATATCGGTGACGAGCAAGCCCACCAACTGCCGAATCATGCGGTGACGCTCCATGTCGCCCATTACCTGCCCGCGCCAGTTGTAGGTTTCTTTCAGGGTTTCCCACAGGGTAATGCCATCCAGCATGGGCGGGCTTATCATCCCAGAGCGCAAGCCGTCATCCAGGTCGTGGGTCGTGTAGGCAAGTTCATCGGCGACATTGGCAATTTGGGTTTCCAGGTTGCCGCGCAGTTCCGGGTTATAGTCGCGGGCATCCGAAATATCGTACTCGGATTCGTGTTTCACAATCCCTTCGCGCACTTCCCAGGTCAGGTTCAGCCCAGGGAATTCCGGGTAGCGCTGTTCCAACTCGGTCACAATGCGGTAAGACTGTTTGTTATGGTCAAAACCGCCGTAGTCCTTCATCAACCGGTTGAGAGCAACTTCGCCAGAGTGACCAAAAGGCGAGTGACCCAAATCGTGCGCCAGGCAAATCGCTTCCACCAGGTCTTCGTTGGCGCCCAGGGCGCGCGCCAGAGTACGCCCCATTTGGGCAACTTCCAGGGTGTGCGTCAGCCGGGTGCGGAAGTAATCTCCCTCGTTGTTGATGAAAACCTGGGTTTTATACTCCAGCCTTCTAAAAGCGGTTGTGTGCAAAACCCGGTCGCGGTCCCGCTGAAAACTGCTGCGAAATTCCGGCTCACTATCCAGGTAAGCCCGCCCGCGCGTATTTTTAGAGCGCATTCCATAGGGAGCAAGCGCCTTGTCTTCCAATTCTTCCAACATGCCTCGGTCAAAGTACATAATTCACCTTTGAGAAGGATAGACCTCCGAAACTTCGGAGGTCTTATGGCTGTGGGGCGAGTGGGGGTCGAACCCACACGGTGTCTCCACCGACAGATTTTAAGTCTGTTGCGTCTGCCTATTCCGCCATCGCCCCAGAAACACCGCTTCTATTGTAATCGAACTCAATTTATCGTCAAGGATGAACCAAAAAGGGCAGGTTGGCTATTTTTAGCCAACAAATTAATTGTATAACAAAACCGCCAAAATTCTGTCCATACAAGCCATTACAGTTATGCCCCCTTTTTTTAATGTCTCTCGCCGCCGCCTGGCGTATTGTTAACGCAGTAACCGCTTCTGTTCAAGAAAAGGAGGTTCCCATCGAAAACCAGCCGACCGACAACAAAAGAGGTGAGCCAGGGGTAACTTTCTCTGGCGGAAGATTTTCGTAACAGCCCGCCCCACGTCTCCCGGACGTAAAACGGCTTCCCGGCTCTCCTCGGTTATAGAACAAGAAAGCGCAACAGAAACACCCAGGCGGATGGACAAACCATCCGCCTTTTTTGTTTTAAGGAAGATGGCTACGCTTTGGCGTGAACCACCAAAAATTCATCCACCTCCTGGCTGGTTTTTCCCGTCAAAGAAGGGAAAAACTCCACCGACCCAAAGCCTGCCTCCGCTAACATGGGCAGGATACTGCCCTCGTCATAACCGCGTGTGCTGGATGCGTAGCGTGTTACCTCGGCGGTTTCGGCATCTATTACCAGGTAACGCTCGGTGGCGGTTTGGCTGGCATCCTCCCAAAACGATTCCATCAGGCACAGGTGAGGGCGTTCTGAAAACAAGCCGCCGGGGGAACTGTACCAGGTGGAGGGTTGGTTTCCCAACTGCTCTACCGCGTCTAAAGTGGAGATTTCTAACAGCAGGCTTGCGCCGGGGCGCAGGGCGGCGTGGGCTTTGTGCAAAATTGCTTGCGCGTCTTGTGCCGTAAAGACGTTAAACTCGCCAAAGATGAAGAGAACCAGGTCGTAGCCTGTGCCAAATGGGGCGGAGCGCAGGTCTTGCAGGGTGTAGGTGCAGTTTGGCGGGGCGTGCCTTCGGGCGTAGTCTATGGAGGCGGGGGAAAAGTCGATTCCCTGGCAAACATGCCCCAGCGTGGCAAATTCGGCGCAGTAAAAGCCGGGTCCGCAGCCCAGGTCCAAAATTCGGCTGGGGGTTGGGGGAAGGATTTTTTCCTGAATCCAGCGCACTTGTTTTTTAATTTTGGGTTTGCGGCGGCTGGCGGCATCGTGCTGTTGGTTCAGGTGTTCGCGCAGCATTCGCTGGCTAAAGGCGGGCTCG
>DYNS01000487.1 GCA_020720965.1 Anaerolinea sp.
ATCCTGGAAGATTTAGGCTACCTCCCCCGAGTCGCCTTCAACCTGGACTGGCTCTACCGCAAAAGTGGCGCACACGGCAAACAAGCCCTAACAATGGCAATGGGTTTTGGCTGCAACGCCGCCGGAGTCGTCTCCACCCGCATCATCGATTCGCCCCGCGAGCGCCTCATCGCCATCCTGACGAACAACTTTGTCCCGTGCAACGGGCGCTTCCCCACCCTCATCATGCTCGCCACCGTCTTTGTCGCCGCCGGGTTCAACGGGTTCAGCGCCTCCCTCATCGCCGCCGCCACCGTTGTCGGCGTGGTACTCATTGGGGTCGGAGTCACCCTCTTTATGTCCTGGTTACTCAGCCGCACCCTGCTCAAAGGCGAAGCCTCCGCCTTCACGCTGGAACTCCCCCCCTACCGCGTCCCCAACATCGGGCGGATTCTCTACACCTCGCTGATAGACCGCACCCTCTTCGTGTTGTGGCGCGCCATGCAAACTGCCGCCCCCGCCGGAGCCGTCATCTGGATTTTGGCAAACATCCCCTATGGAGATATCAACCTCGCCCAAGCCATAGCCAACTGGCTCAACCCCTTTGGCTACCTGTTGGGGCTGGATGGGGTCATCCTGCTTGCCTACCTCATCGCCATCCCCGCCAACGAAATAGTCGTCCCAACCATGATGATGGTTTACATGGGCGCAGGCATGATGGTGGACGGACCCGCCACCAACGAAGCCATCCGCGCCTTACTGGTGGACACACACGGCTGGACGATGCTCACCGCCGTCAATCTGATGCTCTTCTCCCTGCTGCACAACCCCTGCGCCACCACCATCGCCACCATCTACAAAGAGACAAAATCCCTCAAATGGGCAACCCTCAGCGTGGTCATTACCCTGGGCGCAGCCTTTTTGGTGACTTTTGTAGTCGCGGCAGTGGCAAGATTATGGATGTAAGAAGAAAAGGGGTTCTCGCGGTTCTATGTAGTAAAATAAACTTACCCAAACAAGCGAAAACATCACAAAAAGTAATTAAAACGCGCCAAATCCTTCTTATTTGTGCCCAACCCCTCCCAAAAACACACGCTGCCCTTAAGGGCAGCGTTGTTCCAAAATTTACCCATTATAGGAGGTAGTTCATGTTAAAAGTTGCGGGCTGGATTGATGCCCTCACCGAAAAGCTCGGTTTGCTTTCGGCATTAACCGTATTGCTGACGGTAGGGATTGGCTTCTACAACGTCATTGCGCGTTATATCGGCAAGTTTATTGGGATAAAGCTCACCTCGAACCTGCTCATCGAACTTCAGTGGTACTTCTTCTCGCTCACCTTTCTGTTTGGGTTTGCCTACATCCTCAAAATTGGTGAGAACGTCCGGGTAGATTTCCTCTACGGCAATTGGGGAACCAAAACCAAAGCCTGGGTAGATTTGGTGGGTCACTTATTCCTGCTGGCATTTTGTATCATCGGCATCTACGTCACCTTCTTCCCGGTCATGCAATCCTGGGGACAACTGCCAGATGGCAGCTTCGGCGCCTGGGAACTTTCCCCCGACCCAGACGGGTTGCCCCGCGCCCCCATCAAAACGATGATGCCGATTGGCTTTGCCCTGCTCTTTTTGCAAGCCGTCTCCGAAATTCTCAAAAACATTGCCCGCCTGCGCGGCGCAAACATCCCCTTTGCGGGGAAGTAAACGCCAAAAGGAGAAAACATCATGGGAAATTATGAATGGCTTGCCCTGGTCATGTTCGCGGGCTTCTTTGTCGTCATTATGAGCGGCTACCCGGTTGGGTACTCGTTTGCGGCTACGGCGATTCTCTTCGGCGGGTTGGGAATGGCGGCTGGC
>DYNS01000488.1 GCA_020720965.1 Anaerolinea sp.
GGCGACTGTGGAAGATGCCTTTGAAGGTGAAACTGTTCAATTGGGCTTGCAAAAAGCCTGAAAAAAAGGATACCCCATGAGAAAACACCGCTGGATTTTCGCCCTCCTCGCCCTTGCCTTTGCCTCCCTCGCCTGCCAGACTCTTCTCGGCGGCGGGGAAGGCGGCGACATGCCCATCTCTCAGCCTGCCCCTGTCAGCCCGGAAGAACTGCCCGCCGAAGCCACCTCCGCCCCGGAAACCGACTCGCAGCCCCCCGCCTCGCCCTTCCCCCTGCCGCAGGGAGTAACCGGTTACATGGACATGGGCGAAGCCGGAGTCAACTTTCAGACCAGCCTCTCCCTCACCGAGGCGATTGCCTTCTACCGCGAATCGTTTGCAGCCAAAGGCTACACCGAGCGCGAGATTAACACCACCATCACCGAAGCCGTCTTTAGCCTGGTGTTTGATGGCGACCCCAGCGGCAAAGCAACCGTTGTGCAAGGGGTAGATTTAGGCAACGGCACTGTCAATATCAGCCTCCGGCTGGAAGACCTGTAAGATACCGTAACTAAAAAAGCCGCCCCGTTTTGCGGGGCGGCTTTTTTAGTTTACTCTTTCATCTTCACATAAAACAAGGTGGAGCCGTTATTTTCCAACGGCTTCATCTCAAAATATTCCTTCAGGCTGCTCACCAGCCGGGAGAGCTGCCTCTGCCCATAGGTGCGAGGGTCAAAACCGGGGTCGAGTTGGTAAAGGGCGTTGCCCATCAAATCCAGCCTTGCCCAGCCGTCTTCCTGCACGGCAATATCAAAGGCTTTTTCCAGCAAAGGCATGGGGTCAAGTTCTTCCTTTTCCTTCTCTTTTTCCTTCTTGCGGGAATCCGTTTTGGGCGGGCGGGCTTTGTCCTTCTTCGGTTCTGTCACCAGATTTTCGGTATAGACGAATACATCGCAGGCATTGACAAAGGGCTTCGGGGTCTTTTTCTCCCCAATGCCCATCACAAACACCCCGGATTCTCGGATGCGGGTAGCCAACCGGGTGTAATCGCTGTCGGAGGAGATGAGACAAAACCCCTGCACCACGCTGCTGTGCAGAATGTCCATCGCGTCAATAATCATGGCGCTGTCGGTGGCGTTTTTGCCAATGGTGTACCGAAATTGTTGAATGGGTTGAAAAGCGTGATAGTTCAGCGTATCTTTCCACGAGTTCATGTTGGGGGTCGTCCAATCGCCATAAATGCGGCGCACGGTAACAACCCCATATTTCCCGGATTCCACCAACATTTGTGAAAGCAAACTCGCCTGAGCGTTATCGCCATCTATCAGGATGGCGATTTTGTTTCTGGTAAGGTTATGAATGTGTTCTTCTGCCATAATAAGAGCCATTATACATGCAATGCAGGGTCATTCCCGCCAATAGAGATTGGTCAGGTAAAAATAATCGTCCTGACTCCACAGCCCGGCATCCGCCATCTTCAGTCTTTCCTCGGTTCCGGGGACGGTTCTCAGGACATTAAGCGTGTAGCCGCTCTCGTTTGCCTCGGTCAAAAACAGCAAAATCTCATCCCCCTCCGGCGACCAGACGATTTTGGGGCGCAGAGAGCCGCTGCCTCCGCTCATTTTGCCATATTCGTTCAGAATGCCGGTTTGCAGGTTCAGCAGGTAGGTTTCAAACCGCAGCGATTTTTCATAATACTCGCTGTAAATATCGTAAAAAATAAAGAGCCGCTCCCCCTCCGGCGAAAAGGCATACTGACGAATATCCGGGTACACCATAAACCCGCCGGGTCTTGGCAGGTAAAACACCCGCCGCGTTTTTATTCCGTTTTTGGGGTTTTG
>DYNS01000169.1 GCA_020720965.1 Anaerolinea sp.
GGCTTCGGCGGGCAGCGCTTCAAAGGATTTTGTCCATTCCTGGGCGCGGCGATTTTCAAAAACGGGGAGTTGGTTCAGGTTGGCTTGAGCGCCGAGGGTGTGCAAGGCTTCCATGGGCGTTTCTGGGGGAAGCAGGCGGCGCAGGTGTGTTTCGATGATGTCGCTGATGCGGGGTCCTCGAGAATCTCCGGCATAAGCGCCCCAAATTTTGAGGGTGTATTCCAGCGGGGTCAGGTTGAAGTTGTCTGTTTCCAGCCAGCGGTTGAGCGGGATGGGGTCTAGCGGGTTGGCGGCGGCTTGCGCCCAGGCTTCTACGGCGATGTATTTTTGCCAGAGTTGCGCCCATTTTTGCAAGAAGTTTTTTTGTTGTTCTTTGTTCCAGGGCATCAGCGCGAGGGGGGCGAAGCCGATGGAGACCAGGCTGCCGAGATAGTCGGTGTTGCCGGTTGTGACGATTCTTGTTTGGGGGTATTGGCGCAGGATGACGCGCAGGTAGTCGGTCACTTCTTGCAGGGCAGTGGGCGGGAGTTCGTCCACGCCGTCCAGCAGTAACAGGGCGCGTCCGCTTTCAAAGGCGAATTCTACAAAGCCGGGAATTTTGAGGGCGTTGAAGATGCCTGCCTGCCCGGCGATGGTTTCGGCGATGGGGTTGAGGAAGTCGGATGGTTTTTTGGGGTCGCGCAAGGGCAATCCCAGGTCGGCGGCGTGCAGGAGGAAGGGGATTTTCTCGTGGAATGCTTGCAGTTCTGGGGCGCGGTTGCTGATTTTCGCGGCGAGGTAGGCCAAGGCGGTGCTTTTTCCGCTTCCCGGCTGGCCGGTGATGACGAGGTTGACTCCGCCTTGCAGGGCTTGCGCCAGGCTGAGGGTATCGGCACCGTAGACTGCCCCCATTTTGGGGGCGTTGGGCAGGTAGGGCAGGCTGTCTTCCACAATGTCGGTGTGCGGGCGGGTGGAGCCTGGTTCGGCGGTGGCAGGCGGGGCGAGCAGGCGGGGTTCGATGATGATTTCGTCCAGCGCAAAGAGCGAGGCGGCTTGGTGGGCTGCCTGGGTTTGGCGGTAGAGCAATTTTCGGTAGACGTTTTCCAGGTCGGAGTTGGATTGCAGGGCGCGTTCTTTTTGTTTTTCGCGCTGTGCTTCCAACATTTGGCGGAAGAGGGGGCGGATGAGGTTGATGACCCACCAGATGACTGTACCCGCAACGATGCCAAGGACGAAGGAGATGCTATCGAATCGAAAGCGCATGGGGTTTGCCTCGTGTGGGTGGTCAGGAGGATAGGATTCTGCCGCAGGAGGGGCAGAGTATCAACTGTGTGGCGAGCCGGACGGATTGCGCCTGCCCAGGGGTGAGACGCGCTCCGCAGGCATAGCAAGCCCCTTCGCTAAGGGTGGAGACGGCAAGCCCGCGCCGGTTTTGGCGCAGGTTTTCGTAGAGGCTGATTTGGCTGTCTTGCAGGGTGGGGGTTATGGCGCTGCGTTGGGTTTGCAGGTTTTCGGCTTCTTTTTGCAGGGTGTTGGCTTCGCCGTGTAGGGCGGCGTTTTCGGTCATTGCCAGGGTGCGGATTTTCTGCCACTGGGCTTCGGCTTGGGCTTGCTGGCTGCGGGCTTCTTCCAGGGCGAGCATTTGCTCCAGTTGAGCGTCTTCCAGGCTGGCGAGCCTGCGTTTTAGCGAGGCGAGGTCGTTTTGCAGGTCTTGCAGTTCTTTGGGGTTCTGAATCCTGCCGCTGTAAAGGCTGGATTCTATCTGCTCTATTTTTATTTTCTGGTCGGCGCTGGCTTCTTCTGCCTGTCGTAACTGTTTCTGAACATCTTCGCTTTGCCGTTTTGCTTGCTGAAGGTTTTGCTGGGCATTTTGCAAAACAGGGTTAGATTCCAGGGCGGCTTGAATGGTTTGCAGGCGCGTTTCTATCTGTTGCAGGCGGCTGTCTACTTTTTGCAGGCGGTACAGGGTTTGGGCTATGCTCATGGTTAAGATTATACCCAATGCGAGCGAGTTTTTTACGGACTGCTAAGATTGAAGTAGTTGTACACTGCTTGGGAGATTTTGGTAATCATGCCGGAGACGGGTTCCCAAACGGCTTGGACGGGATGATAGGTGTAGATGACGAGGACGTAGTTTCCGCCGGGGGTGTAAACGATGGCGGCATCCGAAATGTTTTGGATAATTCCGGAGGTGCCGCTTATCCACCCGTGTTTGTGAGCGATTTTTGTGCCTTCGGGGATACCCGCTTCGATGAGTACGCCTATCCGGTCACGGCTCAGGTAGTCTATCATCTCCTGGCAGGCGGTCTGATTCAGGTTGGAGGGAAAGGCGGCGACCAGCGCCCCGCCGCCGGTTTCGCTGCACTGGTACAGGTCTGCCAGCAGAGAACCCATCTCGGAGGGGGTGGTCTGGTTATATACGTCTGGGTTGGTGAGGACATCGGCGCGTTGGTTGGCGGGGGTGCTGAATCGTTCCAGCAGGGGAGCGCCATCGTAGAAGTACCCGGCGATGAAGGTGTTTTCCAGCCCCAGGGTTTTCATCACCGCGCTGACGGCGAGGGGACCTCTGCCTGTGTCCACCCTGTCCATCAGCGTATCCGATTCGGGGTTTTCGGATTTGGTAATCATCGCCAAAATCAGGTCGCGGATTTCCTCTTCCAGGTTGGGTCCTAATTTTTGGTACACCGATACCATGATGGGAATTTTGATGGTGCTGGAGGCGGTAAAGGCGACATCCGGGTTGATGCCGATGGTCTGGTTTTGGTTGTAGGCGAAGTGCATTTCTGTCCCGCTTTGCAAATCCAGCATGTAAACGCCCACCACGCCGTCAAAGGGGGTTAAATCTATAATTTGTTGAATGAGAATTTGCAGGTTTTGCAGGGGCGGTCTGCCGGGGTTGGTGCGCTGATAGGTGAGGCTTACGCTGCGATTGACCGGGGAGCGTAATGCGTCTTCGATGAGAATCACAGCGCGGTCAATATCCAGTTCTTGCCCGCCTTTGCCGGGTTCAAAAGAAACCTGCCCGGCGACTGGAGCGGCGGCAATGGCGGGCTTGTCGTAACGGGTGGCGATTTCTTCCTTAAGGTAGGTACGCAGGCGTTCTTCGTTGAAGTTCGCAATGAGGGGGACGCTGCTCGCCTGGGATTGGCGGTTCCATAAATAATCCCAAAAGCCTGCCCAAAAAGAACCGCCCACCCGCTCAATATCGGCGGCGGCGAGCATGGCGTCTGTATCCAATTGAAAACCTGCCAGCCCTGGGTCCATGTGAATGATGGCATCTTCGTAGCGGATTTCCACCGGAGCGTTATAGACCTGCAAAAGACGCTGGGAGGCGGTTTGGGGGTCCACCCCGCCAACGGCAACCCCGCCAATGGTAAGCCCGGCGGGGTAATTGTTGCGCTGCCGCGAGTAGGCGGTCACTTGCACCACTGTCAGCGAGAAAGCCGCCGCAATGAACAAAAGCGAAACCCAGCGCAGGAGGAAGGAAGTATCTCGGACTGTTTTCACGCAACCCTCCGTTTTAGTCGCCGCGCAGGCTGTGCGCTGCCAGCAAAACGTAAGAGACCCATAGCAAATCCGCAATCAGCAGGTGAATGACCTGCATCCACACCGGGGCAAGCAGAATAACGTTCAGAGTCCCCGCGCCCAGTTGCACCAGCGTAATGAGAATGAGAAAAACGCTCAGGCGGCGGGTTGTTGCATCCTGTCCTTGTTGCCAAAAATGCCGCGCCAAATAAAGCGTGTAAAGGCTGATGAAAACGGCAAGAATGGGGTGATACACCCGCAGCGCCACCAGAAAATGGGCTCCCGGTTCGGATTGTTGTTGCAGGGTGTGAGCAATGGATTCGGAGGGAAAGAGAGTATCTCCCAGGGCGGTAATCGCCCCGCTCATCCCAATCACCGCCACGCCTGCCAGCCCCAGCCCAAACAGAGCCAGATACCCACGCCGCGCCACGCCCAACCGAATCACTCCCCCGCCGGATGCCCACCATGCGTTCAGGCTGAGAAAAGCCAGCAAAATGAAAGTGTTCAGCAGGTGAACAGCCACCGCCCCCGCCCGAAAAGCAGAAGAATTTTCGGCGACCAACTCAAACAGAACCAAACCCGCCCCCAGCAAAGCCTCGATAAGAATAAAAACCGCCGAACCAATAAACCCAACCCGCTGATGATGCCCCTTGGGGAAAAGCCGCAAGCCCCAAACCAGCAAAAAGAAGATGGCAATCAACGCCGCGCCGCTCATGGCACGGTGCGCGAACTCTATCATCGTTGTACTTTGCTCAAAAGTGGGAATCACATTCCCATTACAGGTGGGCCAATGGCTTCCACAACCCGCCCCAGAGCCTGTTGCTCGTACTACTGCGCCCCACAAAATGACTAAAATGGTGAGCGCAAGGACAAACCAGGAATATTTTGCAAAACGGTTCATTTGTCACCTTGTTGTTATGTCACTGTGTACTTGCGTGCAAAACCGCGCGAGAGTATAACACAATCAGTCCCCTGCCCTTTGGGGGGCAAATTTACACTCGTTTCGAGGTGAAGAATGCTTCGTTCCCTTCTCATTTACCTTTCTCAGGCGGCCTGGGCGCAGAATCTTGTCACCCACTGGGGCTTCGCCTGGAAAGCCGCCTCCCGTTTCATTGCCGGTTCCACCCTGGAAGATGCGGTTCGGGCTGTTGCCGGTCTCAACGAAAAGGGTATAAACGCCACTCTGGACCAACTGGGCGAACATACCTCCAACCCGGAAGAAGCCTCCCGTTCTGCCGAGGGTATCCTTCAGGTGCTGGATGCCATTCAGAAAGCCGGGGTGCGTTCCAACGTCTCCATCAAACTCACTCAAATTGGCATGGGGCTGGATGACGAAGTTTGCAAAAACAACCTGGAGCGCATTTTGCAACGCGCCAAAGAATACAACAACTTCGTCCGCATTGATATAGAAGACAGCCCCTGGGTGGATACAACCATCGCCATTTACCGCGAAATGCTTAAGCGCGGCTTTACCCCAAAAACCGTTGGCATGGCAGCCCAATCCTACCTTTATCGCGCGGAACAAGACCTGCGAACCCTCACGGCGGAGGGCGTTTCTTTTCGGCTGGTCAAAGGTGCCTATAAAGAACCTGCGGAAGTAGCCTTCCCCAAAAAGGCGGATGTAGATGCCAACTTCGATACCCTCGCCTCCATCCTCATCGATGCCTCACTGGCGCAAAACACCCAACTCAGCCCGGATGGACGCATCCCCGCCATCCCTGCCATCGCCAGCCATGACGAAAGCCGAATCGCCTTCGCCAAAGCCTACGCCGACAAGGTAGGCTTGCCCAAAAACGGGCTGGAATTTCAGATGCTGTACGGCATTCGGCGCGACCTGCAAGAAGAACTCGCCAAAGAAGGCTACCCCGTCCGGGTTTACGTCCCCTTTGGCACGCATTGGTATCCCTACTTCATGCGCCGCCTGGCAGAACGCCCGGCAAACATCTGGTTCTTCGTCTCCAACTTTTTCCGCTAACCAGCGCAAACCAGCCAACAGCCGCCGAAAGGCGGCTGTTTATATTTTGGCGCAAAGACAAAGGGGCAAATGCTGTATACTTGCTTGCCGATATTCCTATGGAAGCCATCCTCTCCCTCCTCCGCTCCTCCCCGCCTTACCAGCGTTTGTTGCAACGCCTGCAAGAAGGCAACCCCCTGCCTGGCTTGGGATTAATGCGCTCGGCGCGTTTGCCCCTGCTTGCCGCTCTGCACGCCGACCTGAACCGCCCCTTCCTCCTGCTGGCAGACCGCGCCGACCATGCCCTGGCGATGTTTGACGAGTTGGGCTTCTGGCTTCCCTCCGCCCCGCGTTACCTGTTTGCGGAACCCAACCCGCTTTTTTATGAAGATGCCGCCTGGGGAGTCAATACCCGCCGCGAGCGTTTACAAACCCTCAGCGCCCTCTCCACCTATCACCTGCCCTTTGCCGAAAAGCCAGCCATTCCGCCTGTCATCGTTGCCTCGGCGCGGGCGGTGATGACCCGCACCCTCCCCCGCCGCGACTTCCTCAAAGCCAGCAAACGTCTTTCCGCCGGGCAGGAAATCTCCCCCGATGCCCTTATCCGCCAATGGGTTGCCATTGGCTACCAGGGCGCGGAAATTGTGGTGGAGCCGGGGCAATTCTCGCGGCGCGGCGGCATTTTGGATATTTGGGTCTCTTCCGAGCCTCTGCCTGCCCGCCTGGACTTTTTTGGCGATGAAATCGACTCTATCCGCCGCTTCGACCCTGCCTCGCAGCGCACAGTGGCGATTCTGCCGCAGCTGCTTGTCTGCCCGGCGCGGGAATACCTGACCTCCGAAGCGGATACTCCCGGCGAGCAGAACCGCCCCTCCGAATTTGCCATTCCTCTCCTTCATCCTTTCCCCGCCTCGGTGCTGGATTACCTGCCTCAGCGCAGCCTCATCTTTGCAGATGACCTTTCGCTGGCGGCGGCGATGGTGAACGAAGTGGAAGAGCAGGCGGTCAAGTTCCGGGCAGAGTCGATTCGGGAAGGAACCCTGCCGCCCGATTTCCCCGTCCCGTACCTCTCGTGGGCAGAGACATTGGATTCGATTCAGGCACGGGTTTGGCTTTCGGCAGGTTTTGATGCTGATGCACCGGTGGAAGCCGAAGCGTTGCAGGCTTTATTTGGTCACGACCAGCGTTTTGGCGGGCGGCTGAAGCCTTTTGTGGGCTATCTTGCCGGTTTGGCGGCGCAAGGCGATTCGGTT
>DYNS01000489.1 GCA_020720965.1 Anaerolinea sp.
CAGGGCCTCCGCCCTGTCGAGGTAGTCCACGGGGGTGACGCACACGGGGCAGCCTGGTCCCGAGACCAGGGCAATGCCTTCGGGCATAAGCAGCAGGGCGTTGCCAAAGGCGCGTGCCAGGTTTTGGGGTTGCAGGGCTTGGGAGGGTTCGCCGTAGGCGATGAGTCCCTTGTTGAGCAGGAGGACGGCATCGAAACGGGTGGCTGCCAGGTTCAGGTCGTGGGTGGAGATGAGGGTTGTCACCTGTTTTTGGCGCAGATGTTCCAGCAGGGCAAAGGTGGTTTCCTGGGTGGCGGCATCGATTCCGTTGAAGGGTTCATCCATGAGCAGGATGTGGGGCTGCTGCGCCAGGGCGCGTGCCAAAAAGACGCGCTGCTGCTGCCCGCCGGAGAGGTCGCTGATGGATTGTGGGGCGAGGTTGCTGATGTTGAGCTGCGCCAGACTTTCGGTGACGATGGCATGGTCGACGGGGGAGGGGCGGCGGAACCAGCCCTGAGCGCCGTAACGCCCCATCATCACCACATCCCGCACGGTGACGGGGAAGCGCCAATCCACTTCTTCGCGCTGTGGAACGTATGCCACGCAGTCTTGATGGTCGCCGAGGGGCAGACCATGAATGAGAATGCGCCCACTTTTGAGGGGTAAAAGCCCGACCAATGCCTTAAACAGGGTGGATTTTCCCGCGCCGTTGGGTCCAACGACTGCCACCCTTGCCCCGTGCGGAACCTGGAAAAAGACATCCCGCAGGATGTCTTTTTGGTCGTAACTGACGGTGATGTTTTCTACCAGCAGGCGATGTTCGGAGGGGAGGTTAGACGGGGGATGTGGCATGGTAGAGGGTGGAGGCGAGGACGAGCAGGACGACAACCCCGGTTGTGACCTCGGCGATGGGTTTGGGGTTGGGGGTTTCGCCGTTGGCTTGGGGTTCTCGCAGGGCTTTATTTTGGTCTGCGTTGAATTTTGCGCCCAAAGCGGCGGCGGCGGGGACGGCGGCACAGAACATGCACATGGGGATTTCTCCTTTTAGGGGGTGGTTTGGCAGGCGGGGCAAAGCCCGAAGAGTTGCAGCCAGTGTTCTTGTATCGTATAGCCACTATCTTGAATGACTCGCTCAAAGAGTCCATCCAGGTTGTCGCCATCAAAGAAGATGACTTGCCCGCATTTGCGGCAGAGGAGCAGGTGTTGGTGTCCCTGGCTGGCGGAGATGAATGCCTGGCAGCCGTGCGGCTGGTGAACGCGCTGAATGAGATGCAGTTCTTCCAGCTTTTCCAGGGTGCGGTAAACGGTTACAAGCCCCAATTCCGGGTGCGATTCGCGTGCCAGGTCGAAGACTTCCAGCGGGGTGAGTGCGCGGTGCGTGGCGGCGACTGTTTCCACTACGGCGCGGCGCGAGGCGGTGAGGCGGTATCCGTTTTCTTGCAGGGCAGTAAGCCAGGTTTGAGCGGGCATGTTTACCTTTTCTTGGCGCTTGATTTTTATTGAAAATCTTTTTCATTGTAAAAGCAAAGGGGAGACCGGTCAAGGTTTGGGTTGAGGGCGCATGGGCGTATAATTTGCCCTGGTTTATAACTTTTCCGTCCGATTTTATGGAGGCAAGATGTGGGTTGAACCGGTGTGGTTGGAGGGGCGCTTTGTGCGCCTGGAGCCTCTCAGCGAGGCGCATGTGCCAGGCTTGGCGGCTGCCGGGCAGGACGCTTCCATTTGGCGTTACATGCTTTATGGCGAGGTCACTTCGCGGGAGAAAATGCAAGCCTGGGTGCAGGATATTCTGGCGAGAAAAGCCGCCGGAACCGACCACCGACCAGGCCACCC
>DYNS01000170.1 GCA_020720965.1 Anaerolinea sp.
GTTAATCATGGCAAAGGGGTGGTCTGAGTCCTTGACGACCCGGAAAATGGTTTGTGTTTTGTCATTCATGGGTAAAAATATCCTTTTTGGGAATTCGCCGCCAGGAGAGCCTGTACGGCGGGTGAGGAAGGGGGGCAGGGTCAAGTCGGGTGAGGCGGGAAAGGCGGCTTGCAGCCCTTCCTGCGAGGGCGACATTTGCGGTTTTATTTGCGACAGGGTTTGCGTCTGGTTTGCGGTGGCATTTGCGGCAGATTTGCGTCCGCCGCAAATGCCTTTTTTGTCTCTTTCGCCGGATGGTTGGTTTTGCCCAACACCCCTCAGCGGTCTCACTTCGCCTCGCTGGCTAATCCCTGAACGGTCATAACCGAGACGGGATACAGCTCCAAAACCTGGTTCCGGTAGGCTTCCAGCGCGCAGAGGAAGAGCCGGGTAACGACCTGCCCCAAAGTCAGATGCACCACCTGCGGGGCGGCTTTCTGCTCTTCCTGGGGGATGATGTTGCGAATCGCCTCCACCTGTTCCGGCGGCAGCCGATAACTCATACTTGCCGCCGGGGGTTTGGATGTCTTGGGCGGGCGGGCAGGGATGTCCCGGCGGGTTGTGCCCCATCCCTCGGAAGATTGGAGCAGGGTCTTGCCTTTTGGGGATGCAGAGAACATCTTCAGCTTTCCCTCGTCATAGGCGCGCAGGGCATAACCCAGCAGTTCCCTGGCTACGGCATCCACCCCGCCCACCGTGCCATATTCCCGGCGAAAGGAATCTGCCAGGTTGCGGATGTCTTCACGAATTTCGGAAGGAACCCCCACGAAGGTGACGGGGGGATGGTTGGTTTCCCAACTGCGGTTGCGGCGATGGGCGGGTTTTCGTCCCCGCCGCCCGGTTGGGGCAGGGGCAGGGGGGATGCTGGTCATTGGGAGGCCTCGCACAGAAAATGGGCATTCACCCAGCCGAAGAGCGGGGTGCGGATTTCCACCCACTGGCTTCCGTCCACCTGGGCATCCCTGCCCGTCAGGGTGACTCGCTCCGCCTCCTCCATTGCCCCCAAAATGGGAGATTCAATCCCCGGTTGCTGCCGGACGTACAGGTTGCCGTTCCCAATCCCTGTGCAGACGAGGCTTTGCTCGGGGAGGCGGGTCGCCTGCGCCGGGGCAGGCGGGGCGGGCGGGACGCTGGTGAAGGGGAGAGAAGCAGGAGCGGGGGCTGTGGCTGTGGCAGTGGGGGAGGGAACGGGGGCAGCGAACATAGCAACAGCAAGCGGACGGATGAAGTAAAACACCAACAGTCCGAAGAGAAGCAGTACAAAAAATCGGAAATCATCTTCCATTGATTTTTTCCTTTCTGATAATCGTTTTTCCTGCCCGGTCCAGCGAGAAACTGGCGCCGGGGATGAGAGTCAGGGCGGTAGGTTTGCCCTGAATTTGGATATTCATGGTGAAGATTTTTGCCCGTTGGCTCAGAGCGCCGAGCGCCCGAAGCAGGAGACTCGCGGCCTCCTGTTCCCGCAAAGGACGGGAATCTCCTGCTGGTTGGCGCGCCCGAATTTCTTCCGCGATGAGCGGAGAGGCGCGGCGCAAGTCGATGGCGAGGCGCCCAGCCTCCGCCATTGGGCTTAGGTAAAATTTGGGTGGTGACCGTTCTGCGCCTCCGGAAGGGCTGGCTCGGGGGAGGCCTCTCTGGTCTGTTTGCGCAGGCTTTCTATCCGACTGCGCAAACTCAACAGCCGGTCTTTGCCCGCTTCCATGTTCGCAGGCGCGGTTAGCCCGTGAATGCCGGTCTGGTCGCGCAGGGCGAGGCGCATTTCTCTTTCGGTTTGGTCTTGCAACATCTTGATTTGGCTGAGCGCCACGCTCTTGTCCAGCATTTCCTGCCGGGCAAGGATGTAACTTTCGGCGTATTGCAGGTCCCGCTCCAGTTTGGCTACCTCCGCCATCTTCTCGCGGTGTTCATTTTCCGCACGGCGCAGGGCGCGGCGTTCTTTGGTTTGGGGGCTGGTCATGTGGTAGATGAACCCTGCTACCGCGTTGGCTACCACTATCAGCGGGACGATGATGACGGCGATACCGCTCATCAATTGCGAGAGCGCTCCTTCGCTTTGACCATACATGAGCGAGTCGGTCAGGGAGGTCAGTATCACGCCGAGCAGGTCGAAGATGAAGAAGAACATGCTCGTCCAGTCCTGATACTTGGTGCTGGAGCCGAAAATCCAGACCAGGCTCCAAGCCAGAGCCCCAATGTCCAGTCCCCATAGACCCACCAGGGCGAGGAGTTCAAATCCCGCAGGGACGGAGGTCGTGAGGAAGTCGTAGGAGCGCCATCCCGTGTAGATGAGCAGGACCAAGTCCAGTACCAGCACTATGATGTCGCCCAGGGTCATTCCGCCTTGTTCGGCGCTAACATCGCGCCCAAGCAGGCTATCGAGCATCGAATTGGTTTGAGTCGTTTCACTCAAGGGAATTCTCCTTTGGGGGGCGTTGGCGCATCGAGCGCAAACGCAGGGTGAGGTGGATGAGTCCCAGCGAAAACAGGGCTGGGGGCAGGAGCCGGAAGAAGTCATCGGCTTCCTGCCAGTGGGAAAGCAGCCAGGGCAGCCCCTGCCCTCCCGTCCAGGTCGTTACAATGCCGCCGAAAGCCAAGCCTCCCCAGAAAAAGGGGGGCGCCACCCGCAGCAGGCTTCCCGCCCAGGCGACCATCAGCAAGATGACCACGAACTGCAATGCCAGCACCGCCCCGGAGGGGGAGTACCCGCCATAGATGGCTTGGACTGCCCGAAGGGCTTGGTATCCGCCTGCCAGCCAGAGCAGGAGGCTGGTCAGGCGGAGTAGCCAGGGCAGGGCGTACAGCAGGGCGGCCAGCATTCCGAGCAAGCCAACCGCCAGGAACTGGCTTGTCAGCCGCAGGGCTTGGAATGTGTTTTTTTGCAAACGGTTGAGAAGGGTGGACATAGGTATTCGGTCTGGTACAATAGAAAAGACGGCACCGCAGGCACAAAAATGTCTGTGGGTTGTTTCTAGATGAGCGTCCGAGGCTGCCAGGCTGTCAGGACGCTCGTTTTATTTAGGAAAATGCTCTGTGTTTATGGAGTCATGGGCTATCTCCTTTATTAGAGTTTACTCAGCAGTAACGCCGCTGACGCCCGCCCACCTGCAAGTGGGCGCGAGTCGGCTCGCTACCTATCCGTCCGTCCAATCTCAGAAAACCTTTCCAGCGCCCGCTCATTATCGGCAACCGGCAACGCCGCCTGACCAATAAAAGCCTGCACCGCTGGCGACTCATCCATTCAATTCACGCTCTATCATGCCCTCACGCTCCCTGATACACTGCCAGCATGAGCAAATCCCGCCCACCACGAGCCAGTTCCAAAACTCGCCGCGATACAAATGCCCAGTCGCTGCACAAAAACGCTGATTCATGCCTGGGCCTGGATGGTTTCAAAACGGCACAAGTCGGTAATCAAACTTCCGCCCTGGTCAAAAACACGCACACCCACCTGCGGCGTAGTCAAAATGTATTCCTGCTCCTGGGCATCCATCCACTGGCAAATCTGGGCAACAATCGCCGCCAGTGCCTGTCGGTCGGGTGTGCCAACAATCTCAACATCCGTCTGCGTGGCCATTGTTACGCGCCTTCGTCTAAGTCAGCGTAAACCGGCTCAGATGCGGCTACGGCAAAGCTCTCTACCGCATCTTCCAGTCCAAGCATCGCATCGCTCACTAGGCCGCTCACTTTCGCTGCGCGCCATTCGCGGTCAATCAGGTCCCCCATAAACTCGTATAACGGCAATTTGTCGTTCACCGCCCGGCTCACGTTGGCAATCGCCAGCAGAATGTCGGCCCGCTGGCCGTCCGTCTGCTTCACTGCAATTCGTCTCCATTCATTTGCCATTCTCCTTCTCCTTATCTAATTGTATATTCAGTGTATTGAACTGATTATAGGCGTAATTATAATTTTGTCAATATATTGATTTTAATATTCAACACATCGAAGAAAAAATCAGGGATAATGTTCAGCGTGTCTAATAATTTAGAAAGTTTCTTGAATTGGCTCAATCTAGTGATGAAACAAAAAAACATCACTCAAGCCGATATTGCTAGGACAAACCACGTCCGACCATCATCGGTAAGTATGTTATTTTCTATGCAGGTAAAATCCGTTGGCATCGATATGTGCCGCGCCATCGCCGCTGCCACCGGTGTCCCGCTTGAAACCGTCTACCGCCGCGCCGGGCTGTTACCCGATATTCCTCTCTCGCAAGAAGAAATAGACGAAATCGTAGCCATCACCTCACAACTCGATGACGACCTCCGCCAGAACGCTCTCGACTACATCCTCCACCTGGCAGATAAACAACGCATCCGTCGCAAAACGCAAATAGCCCCCCAAAATGTCGCCTAGAGAACTTTTCCGCAGTCAATATCGGCCGCACTTGCGCTGGCTCCAGGCACAACAAATCGCCCGAAACATCGGTAATTTGTTGCTGGCGGCAGTTCCACATCCCACCATCGAGCGCCCTAGCCACGCCAACACCCCCCGCGTCTATCGCCGGGCAGCCATCGGCGCTCTCATCGTCACGGCATCCGCCTTCATCACATCCACCGTAGCCCCCGGCTACCTCGCTGCCATCCCTGCCTATTTGGCTTACGTTACAGCAACCCTCGGCATCCGCAGAATGCAATTAACCTAAACATCCAAAAGGGGAAATATGAAACTGCAAATTCCTCCCCTAATCTCCACTTCCTAATCTATAATCCCCCTATGCGCTACGCCATCTGGGCTGCTGTCTCCACCGAGCGCCAGGCCGCCGAAGATAAAATCTCCCTCGACGACCAGGAAACCCGCTGCCGCCAGGCTGCCAATACCCGCGGCTGGCTCGAAACCGCTGGCCCCTTTATCGTCCCCGGCGAAAGCCGCACCATCTACATCAATCTCCGAGATGCCGAAAACGCCATCCCCCAGCTGCGCAAGATGCTCGATGCCGCCCAGCGTGGCCGCTTCGATGTCCTGGTAATGTACGATTACAACCGCCTGCGCGAACTGCTCGACCCCGTCAGCCGCACCCTGGCAGCCTACAAAGTCCAGATATACAGCATCACCCAGCCGGTCGAACCCCAAACCCCCGAAACCTACAGCCTATACAAAACAGACTCAGCCTGGATTATGCAATCAATGGCGCAGATAATCAGCAAGTCCCAAATCTCAGACCTGCGCCGCAAATACGAAATAGGGATGCCCGCCCGCGTCCAAAAGCGCGGTCTGCCCCCCATCGGCATCCCCTTCGGGTATCGCAAACCACCTGGCAGGGAAACCGACCGCGCCGCCACCCCCGAACCTGACCCCGTTACCGCGCCCATCGTCACCGCATTCAAAAACCTGCTCCTGCAAGGGCGCACTTTGTCGCAAATCGTCAAATTCGCCCTCGGCACCGGCATCAAACCCCCGCGCGGCAAAACCTGGTATCCCCAAACCATCCGCGCCATGCTCCGCAACCCGTTCTATGCTGGCTACGTCCGCTGGGGCTTGTCTAAAAACGTCACAGACCCCCGCACAAATCAGCGCTACCGCCAGCGCACCAAAAACCCCGCCGATGTCATCAAAGAACTCGGCAAACACAACCCCCTCTGGGACGACGCCACCCACGCCAAAATCATCGCCGAGCTTGAGAGCCGCGGCAACAGCTACGGCGAAAAACGCCAAAACCAACTCACCCGCCTGTTGCACTGCGCCGCCTGTGGTCAGCCATTATGGATGCAGCACAACGGCAGCCGCAGCGAAGTGGGCCGCTCCATCTGGCGCTGTCAAACATCAACCTGCACCAACCGTGCCAACATCATGGCATCCGCCGCCCTCCGCCAAACCGCCGAACACCTCGCCAAAATCATCAAAATCCTAAGCGGAGACGCGCAAACCGAAGTGCTGAACGAAGCCGAAACCCAACTCAACAACGACGCCGACGCCCTGCCTCGCAGCCCCGAACCCGAATACAACCAGCTTGCCGAACTCAACAAACGCCGCGAACGCCTGACAGACATCTACCTCGCGGGCGGCATCAACAAACCCGAATACATGCAGCGTGCCACCGAAATTGACACCCTCATCACCCACGCCGAAAACACCATTGCAGACTTGGAAAACGCCGCAGCCAGCGCCCAGGACCGTCTCAAAATCCTGCACAGCCTGGTAGGCATCGCGGACAACATCCCTGCCTGGCTTGCCACCGAAGACACCCAAACCACCAACCGACTCCTGCGCGCCCTCATTGCCCGCATCATCGTCCAGGGCGACACCATTACCAAAATCGAACTGAAATAAAAAAAGCCCGTTACGCAACGCGCAACGGGCAAAACACCGACGAAATCAAAAAGGGCGACTGTTTCCAGTCGCCCTTTTTCACTGACCCTGCTGGGTCAATGTATAAACTCCGTTGGCAATGACCTACTCTCCCAGGGGGCTGCCCCCCAAGTACCATCAGCGCTGACGAGCTTAACTTCCGGGTTCGGGATGGGACCGGGTGTATCCTCGTCGCTCAAATCACCATCAGAGTTATTAACAATGTAATGAGACTACCGAATAACATCTTGACCTTGCTGATTGAAAAAGTATCAAGTTCTCCGCACTATATGGGTCAGCCCTCGAACATTAGTACAACTTAGCTGAACACATTACTGTGCTTACACTTGTTGCCTATATAGCAGGTGGTCTACCTGCG
>DYNS01000490.1 GCA_020720965.1 Anaerolinea sp.
CTCGCCTTCAAACCCAACACAGACGACATGCGCGATGCCCCCTCCATAGACATCGCCCGCGAACTGCTGGAAGCCGGCGCAAAAGTACGCGGCTACGACCCCGTCGCTCAGGAGACCGCCCGCCCCCACATGCCCGCAGTCGAAATCGCCGCTGACCCCTACCAACTCGCCCAGGGCTGTGACGCCCTTATTGTCGTCACCGAATGGAACGAATTCAAGCAGCTCGACCTCGCCAAAGTCAAAACCCTGCTTCGCCAACCCATCATCATGGACGGACGCAACATCTACGACCCCGCCCAAATGAAAGAACTCGGCTTCACCTACCGCGCCATCGGGCGCTAAGTCCCATGACAAACACCCCCCCCGTCTGTAACTACGAAGGCTCCGACTATCAAACCACCTTTTGGGAACAAGGCGGGCGTGCTTACGAAGATAAAGCCGAAGAATTCGCCCTGCGCCGAATGCTCCCCCCCGCCGGAAACCTCCTCCTGGAGTTGGGCGCTGGCGCCGGGCGAAATACGCCTCGCTACACCGCCTACAACCGAATCATCCTCCTGGACTATTCGCGCACCCAGCTGCAACAAGCCCGCGCCAAACTAGGCGATTCGCCCCGTTACACCTACGTCGCCGCCGATATTTACCGCCTGCCCTTCCGCACCGCCCTGTTTGACGGCGCGACCATGATTCGCACCTTGCATCACATGGCAGATGCCCCTCAGGCGCTGGCGCAGGTACGCCGCATCCTTGCCCCCGGCGCAAACTTCATCCTGGAATTTGCCAACAAGCACAATCTCAAAGCCATGTTGCGCCACGCCCTGCGCCAACAAACCTGGAGCCCCTACACCCTGGACCCGGTGGAATTTGCCGCCCTCAACTTTGACTTTCACCCCCAAGCCGTGCGCGGATGGCTTCAGGCGCAGGGCTTCGCCGTGCAAAAAACGCTCACCGTCTCGCACTTTCGGCTTGGCATTCTCAAACGCAGCCTGCCCCCCAGCCTCCTCGCCGCCCTGGATTCTCTCTTCCAGCCTACCGGAGCGCTCTTCCAACTGACCCCCAGCGTCTTTGTGCAGGCAACCCTGCCCGCCCCCAGCGCCCCTCTGCCGCCCCCCCCCGCCTCTGCGCTGGAACTCTTTCAATGCCCCTCCTGCGGCGCTTCCCCCCTGCAAGAGCAACCGGGTTTCCTGCTCTGCCCCTCCTGCCTCAGCCAGTGGGCATACCAGGACGGCATCTACGACTTCAGGCAACCCGCCTGAGACCTTCCCCAAAAACAAAAAGAAAGCCCCGCCGGTTAGGCGGGGCGCAGGGGGGATAAAAAACAAAAAGAGGGCTGTCTGCCGGAGCAGACAGCCCTCTTTTGAAATCATACTACTTTAAATCCACATACCACCACCCGAAGGTATCGTCGTATTCAGTATCGTTCCAAAGCCATGCCGGAACAGAAGTTTCGCAGGTTGTATGTACAACGCTCCAGTATTCATCGTTTTCCCATGATGAAAGCACATCACCGTAACCCTCTGCCCCCACATACCCTAAATAAAATATGCCTTCACCGTAGTTATCCTGCCACAGCACCTTGTGCCAGGTACAACCCACAGTGCCGGGCAGTTGAGCCGTGAAGGGGAAGCCATTGACAGAGCCGTAAACGGTCTTTCCGGCGAGTTTGTTAATGCCATCGCCGCCCACGCATACCAGCGTCTTGCCGTCATCGCTGACGTTACAATCCAGCCCGTATTCGGTGCCGCTTACAAAAATGGAGCCATCAAAGCTTTCCTTGCCAACATCGCCGCTGATGGCGAATTTGAAGACCAAA
>DYNS01000171.1 GCA_020720965.1 Anaerolinea sp.
GCCGTAGATGTATAAACCGGACCCAACAAAAAGGGGCTGCCCCAAAGATGGGACAGCCCCTTTTTTATTTACCACTGCGCCTAACGGTGTAAATGCGGGGCAGCAATAAAACTCAGCCCCTTTTCCGTCAGCGCCCAGGCGGTATGGTTACTCGCCGCCACCTTATCCATAAAATTCTGCTTCAGCGCCTCCCAATCGCCGCTTGCAATCACTTCATCCTTCGCCCGGAAGTAATCCAACGCATCCGAGGGGTGCGCCCTCGCCCCGTCCACCTCCGGGTCGCCGCCCTCGTGCTTGGCGGAGATGTTGGCAACCTGCCCGGCAATTTGCAGCAACTCCTCGCGCCGGTCATAGGGCTGCTTCACAATCGACTTCCACGTCTCGGTAATGTGATGCTCAAAGCGCACCACCTCCTCAAACCCCAAAGAGCGGCGGAACTGCGCCGTCAGCGCCATCGTCTCGTTATGCACCGAGTTAGACCAGTTAAAACCAATCAGCGGGCTGGAACCATCCTCCCGGCTAAACAACTTCGCCGCCATCAAAATCCACAGAGCATGGTAGGGGTTATCCGAGCCAAAGAAAACCGAAATCTTAAACTGAATATCCACTCCCAGGCGGTACAGCAAAAAGCCCAAAAGAATCGTCCCGGCGTTAAAGTTGAGAACATGCTGCACGCCGAATCTCGTGTAATAGTACAAAAACTCATCCAGCCAGCGCAGGGCATGTTCATCCGGTTCACCAATGCCACCAAAATACCCGGCAATCGTCTCCGGTCCGTTCAGGTGCGGGTTGGAGCCATCCGTCCCTTTCGTATCCAGCGTTTCCACAAACGAAGCGCCGAGGATGTCCATTGCCGCCACAATGGCGGGCAGGTCGCCGTCTTCTTCGCTTTCCTTCATTTTGCGGACGGCGATGAAGCGCCCCGGCACCAGCGAACGCTCCGCGAGGGCTTGTTCCGCCATTTCTCTCACCCAAGGGAAATATTGCAAAGCGGAAACTTCCAGGGTGACGGGGGATGCCTCGTTAAACGACATCTCCGCTGCTTTTGCTCCCAACACCCGCTGCCTGTATTCCGCTATGGAAGCGAATCTGCCGCTGTCGCGCTGTTCCAGCAGCCAGTGCAAATCTTGCAGGTGTGCGGGGTTACGGGCTTGCACCTGCTTTAGCAAATTCTCCAACTTACGCGCCTCGCGGTGTTGAGCGTTAATCTCCTGCGGCGTGCCATATTTTGCCACGACCGCCAAAAACTGATTGATGACCTCGGTTTGCGGGTTGAGCAGGGTGGCGTTAATCGCCTCCAGGCGGCTGCCGGGGATGGCGAGCATCTGACGCAGGTCACTCATTCTTGCTCCTTGACGATTTTGTTTTTCTTGCTCTTTTTGCGGGGTTTTTCTTCCGCTTCGGCGGCGGGCGGGTTGAGCATGGCTTGCAGGTCGGAAAATTCCTCGTCCTTCATGCCGAACCAATTTTCGGGCTGAGGAAATTGTTTGCCAATCACATCGTCATGGTAGGCTTTCAGCCCGTTCAAAATCACCTCCCCGGCGTTGCCAAACACCTTTGCCATTTTGGGTCTAAAGCGCGGGTACAGGCCAAACATATCGTGATAGATGAGCAATTGCCCATGCGCTTCTGGTCCCGACCCCAAACTCATAATGAGACAGTTTTCTGCCTGCTCGGTGATGAGTTTGCACAACCGGTCTGGCACCATCTCCAGCAGAATCATAAAGGCTCCGGCTTTTTCCAGGGCTTTGGCATCGTCCAGAATCTTTTTTGCCAGCGCGGCAGATTTTCCCTGCACCTTGTACCCCCCCAGCGCAGAGACAGATTGTGGGGTTAGCCCCAAATGCCCAATGGCAGGGATGCCCGAATCCACAATGCCCTTAATCCGGTCTGCCATTGCCGCGCCGCCCTCCAATTTGATGGCATCGCAGCTGGCTTCTGCCATAAAACGCCCGGCGTTGCGGATGGCGCTTTCCACCGAGGGTTGGTAACTCATGTAAGGCATGTCGCCCACGATGAAGGCGGTTGGCGCGCCGCGCCGCACTGCCTGGCTATGCCGAATCATGTCCTCCATCGTCACCGGCAGGGTGCTGTCGTAGCCCAGCATGGTCATCCCCAGGCTGTCTCCCACCAGAATCATCTCAATTCCGGCTTGCTCTTGCAGGTAGGCGGTTGGGTAGTCGTAACAGGTCAACCAGGTGATGGGTTCGTTGCGGGCGGCTTTGTCGAACAAGTAGGGCAGGGTAATCTTCTTTCTTGCTTCTGTCATGGCGCTCTCCTTTGGCGAATGAGGGATAAGTTGCGTCTTTAGTATAGAGCAAATGAAAGCGCTAAGGCAACTGCGGGAATACCTTTGGCGCAGTCCCTGCATAGCCTAAATAATGGTTTCCTGATAAAATAGTTGCAATAAGAAACTATTCTCTTGGGAAACTACTATAAAGGAGCCTGCATGACCCATTCCGAATTATTGGAAAAATACTGGGAAAGCATCCCCCCCGCCTGGTTTCAGACCCGCGCCTACATCCGGCGCATGGCGGCAGAGCATGTGGGGCTGACGGTGGAGCAGTTTCAGGTTTTGCGGCGCATTCGCCGCTTTGGCAGCGTCAGCGCCCTGGCAGAAGAAAGCCGCAGCAGCCGCTCCTCGGTGAGCAAAGCGGTGGATGCCCTGGTGAACAAGGGCTTTGTCACCCGCGCCACCGATGAAGAAGACCGCCGTCACATTCACCTTGCCCTCACCGAAAGCGGCAACCTCGCCCTGCAAACCATCTACGCCCAAACCGGAGCCTGGCTGGCAGAAAAGTTCGCCGCCCTCACCCCGGCAGAAGCCCAAACCCTCTCCCTCAGCATGGACTTGCTGGAAAAAATCTTTGACCCCTCTCACCCAAAATGAAAACACACCCCATCTTTCGGCTTAACTTTGTCATTCGCCCTTACCTGGGCAAAATTGGGCTGGCAAGCCTTAACCTGCTAATCCTCACCGGCTTAAGTCTCTACGTCCCCCGCGTTTTGCGGAATGTGATAGACGAGGGGCTTGCCAATTCCGACTCGGATTTTTTGGCGCGTTCTGCCCTGCTACTGTTGGGTTTGGGGCTGCTTACCGCCGCCCTCTCCGGCATTCAACGCTATGTGGTGGAGTGGATTGCCGCCCACATCGGTTATGACCTGCGGAACAAAATTTATGACCATATTCAGCATCTTTCCTTTTCGTTTCACGACCATTCTCAAACCGGGCAACTCATCTCCCGCTGTATTGAAGATGTGCGGGCTGTGCAGAACTTTTTTGGCGGCTCGGTGGTGGAACTGGCGCAGCTCATCTTTTTGACGGTGGGCGCGGTGTGGGTGATGTTGGCGGCGAATGTGCCGCTTACCCTCATTGGCATGTTGCCCATCTTCCCCATGGTCTGGATGACCTTTGAGTTTGGCAAGCGCATTACCGCCATGTTCTTCAAGGTGGATAACGTCCTGGGCGACCTTTCTGCCCGCCTGCAAGAGAATGTGAGCGGCGTGCAGGTGATACGCGCCTTTGCCCGCGAACAATACGAAATGGAACGCTTTGACGAAACCAACCGAGCCTATTACGATGCCCGCGTGCAGGTGATTGGAACCTGGGCAAAGGTGATGCCCAGCACAGACTTCCTCGTCACCCTTTGCACCATCCTCATTTTATGGTTTGGCGGGCAGCTGGCGCTGCAAGGCGAAATTAGCGTGGGCGAATTGGTGGCGTTTAATGCCTATGTTCTCATGCTCGCCGCCCCCGCCCAGCAACTCACTCACCTCGTCAACGCCGCCGGGGAGGCAAGCGCCGGGGCAAAGCGCGTGCTGGAAGTGCTGGATACCGCCCCAGAGATTGAAAGCCCTGCCGGGGCGGTGGAACTGCCCGTTTTGCAGGGCGCGGTCGAGTTCCGGGAGGTGGGTTTGAAATACCTGGACGAGAAGAAAGATTCCCTCAGCGGAATCAACCTGCGGGTGCAGCCCAATCAACTCATCGCCCTCATGGGCGCAACCGGCAGCGGAAAAACCTCCCTCGTCAACTTAATCCCCCGCTTTTACGATGTCTCCTCCGGCGTGGTGCTGGTGGACGGGGTGGACGTGCGCCAGGCAGAACTGACCAGCCTGCGCCGTCAGATTGGGATTGTGCTGCAAACCTCCCTGCTCTTTTCCGATACGGTTCGCGCCAACATCGCCTATGGCAGACCAGACGCTACCGAAGAAGAAATTTTTGCCGCCGCCCGCGCCGCCCAGGCGCACGACTTTATTACCGGCTTTGCCGAGGGTTATAACACCCTGGTCGGCGAGCGCGGCGTTACCCTTAGCGGCGGGCAGCGTCAGCGAATTGCCATTGCTCGCGCCCTGTTGCTGAACCCGCGCATTCTCATTTTGGACGATTCCACCTCCAGCGTGGATACCCAAACCGAGGCGCTCATCCAACAAGCCCTGGATACCCTCATGGAGGGACGCACAACCTTTGTCATTGCTCACCGCCTCAGCACCGTCCGCCGCGCCGATTTGATTGTGGTGATGGACAAAGGGCGGATTGTGGAAACCGGAACCCATGCCGACCTGCTGGCTTTGGGCGGCTTGTACAAACAAATTCATGACCTGCAACTTGCCCAATAAGGCTCTTTTATGACGACTATTACCCCTCCCGCTTATGTAACCGAATCGGAAGAAGCCTACGACAAGGCGCTAGACCCGCAAGTGATTCGCCGTTTGGTGGCTTTCATTGCGCCCTATCAACTTCCCCTATACTTTTCCGCCTTTCTTATGCTGGTAGCCACTGCCTCTTCGGTGGTCGGTCCCTACCTCATCAAAATCGCCATCGATGACGGCTTGGTGGCTGGCAACGTGGGCGCTTTGCAAACCGCCGTCCTGTGGTATTTGGCAGCGGCAGTTGTGCGCTGGGGCTTCATTTACTGGCGCGTAAAAATTATGGCGCATGTGGGGCAGTCGGTCATTTATGACCTGCGAACCCGCCTGTTTGCTCATTTGCAGCGTCTCTCGCTCGGCTTTTATAGCCGTTACAGTGTGGGGCGGGTCATTACCCGCGTCATCAACGATGTGGAGACCCTGCGAGAGTTCGTCATTTGGGCGGTGCTGGCGGTGGCGCGAGATTTGTTTGCCCTGGTGGGAATCATTGTTGCCATGCTTGCCCTCAACGTCAAACTTTCGCTCATCACCTTCATCACCCTGCCCCTCATGGCAATTGCCACCGCCCTTTACCGCCGTTGGGCGCGGGTTGCCTACCGCCGGGTGAGGGCAGCCATTTCCTGGGTCAACTCTGTTCTGGCAGAAAACATCAACGGCATTCGGGTTGTGCAAGCCTTCAGCCGGCAAGCCCACAACTACACCTTCTTTAGCCAGACCACCAACCGCTATCACCTCCAAACCCTGCTCCGCGCCGCCAAAGTTGCCGCCGCCTTTATGCCGGTGGTGGATGTACTCGGCGCTTTTGCCACCGCCGCCGTGATATGGATAGGTGGCAGCGCGGTGCTGGGAGAAAGCATTAGCGCCGGGGTGCTGGTTGCCTTCGTCCTCTACATAGACCGCTATTTTGAACCCATCCGCGACCTTTCGCGCCGTTACGACACCCTTCAATCCACCATGGCGGGCGGCGAGCGGGTTTTGGCATTGCTGGATATGCCAATAGAAGTGACCGATGCCCCCACTGCCCAAGCCCTGCCCCCCCTGCGCGGCGAAGTCCGTTTTGAAAACGTTTCCTTCCACTACTCAGACGACCCGGCGCTTGTCCTCCGTCAAATCAACGTCACCATCCCGGCAGGCTCCACCGTTGCCCTGGTGGGCGAAACCGGCGCAGGCAAAACCACCCTCATCAAACTCGTCTCCCGCTTCATGGACCCCACCGAAGGGCAGGTACTGGTAGATGGCTTCGACCTGCGAACCATCACCCAGGCATCCCTCCGCAGCCAAATGGGCGTTGTTCTGCAAGACCCCTTCCTCTTCAACGGCACAGTGCAAGAGAACATCCAATTTGGGCGCCTAACCGCCACCGAAGAAGAAGTGCAAGCCGCCGCCCGCGCCGTAGGAGCACACGAGTTTATTACTCAACTTAAAAACGGCTACAACACCTCGGTAGAAGAAGGCGGAGTCCTCCTCAGCGTGGGGCAGCGCCAACTCATCTCCTTTGCCCGCGCCCTGCTCGCAGACCCGCGCATTCTCATCTTGGATGAAGCCACCTCCAGCGTGGATACCCAAACCGAGCAGGTCATTCAACGGGCGCTTGCCACCCTGCTTCAGGGGCGCACCTCCTTCGTCATCGCCCACCGCCTCAGCACCATCACCAACGCCGACCTGATTCTCGTCATAGATGGCGGGCAGGTGATGGAAGCGGGCAAACATGCTCAACTGCTGGCGCAAGGCGGCTTATACGCCCGCCTGCACCGGGCTGGCTTTGTGGAACAGCCCGAAGAAAAGTAAGCATCCCCCCGCATCTGTGCTATGATTTGGGCGAAATCTCCCCTTTTGTGGTTTCTCCCATGTCTCAAACCAGCGATGATAGCCAAAAACACATCCTTTTCGGCATAATCGGGCTTGCCTTGCTCGTCCTGTTGGGCTTTGGCGGGGTGGGTTGGTACGCCTTTCAAAAAAAGGCAGCCCAGCCCCCCCCCCTGCCAACGGTCATCCTGCCCAGCCCCGCCCCAACCGCCTCTGCCACC
>DYNS01000172.1 GCA_020720965.1 Anaerolinea sp.
TGACGGTGAGAGGGTAACGCTCCGGGATGCGGGTGGTGGTTGCCCATTGGCGGTTGGAGGTGATGAAGATGTAGTCGCCGCTTTGCAGGTTGGTGAGAAAGAGATTCAGTTTCTCCTGGTTGTCGTCCCAGTACATCTCAAAGTTCAGGTCGCCCTGATACATGCCGCCGTAGGCATCATAGCCGCCCATGCGGAGGGGTAAACCGTCATCCCAGGAGGTTTCGTGGATGGGAGCCGCGCCCGAAAGGGCGAGAATGCCGCCGGAGACGAAGCGCAGGTAGTAGGTGCGATTCTCTTCCAAAACGGGGGCAGGCTCCAGGGTGAGGGTGTAGTAGGTTCCGCGCAGGTCGGATTGGGTGGGGGAAAAATCGGCGGTGAGGGAGGCAGTGGCGAGGGCATCGGCATCCGCAAAGCCGGGTTCGGCGCCGAGGTAAACGGTGATGGTGTGGGTTCCGGCGCGGGTGGGGTCGGCGGCGTGACCGAGGGTAATTTGGCGCAAAATTCCGCTGGCGGCGGCGTTGAATTGGGTGTTGTAAGGCGAACCGGGCACAAAGACAGTCCCATAAGGCAGGGACATGGGTTGGGCGTAAAAAGAGCCGTCTGCCCGCTGGAAGGAGAGGTTGTAGGGACCCGGTACGTTTTGGTAAATCCATTGGGTGGCTTGCACGCGGGAATGGTCGCGGGTATAGATGCGGCTAAAGGCATAAGACCAGCCCAAACTTGCCAGTAACACGAAAACGCCCAAGGCGGGATACAGGTATCTTAAGAACAGAATCTTTGGGGGGCGGGGGGCGTAAAAGACGAGCCAGGCGGCAAAGAGAGCCAAAAGCGGGTAAATGGGCAGTTGGTAGCGCATGGTTGGGTTCCACTGACTGGATTGCCAGAGGAAGTAAAAGGCTGCCCAACCCCACAGGAGCAGATGCTTCTGCCCGTCTCCGCGCAGGATGCGCCAACCCATGAGCAAAAAGCCCGCCCAAGCCAGCAAGCCGAGGGGCAGCCCCAGCCCCCAAACGGTGAGGTTGTAACCGGAAAACCAGACCGGGCGGCGCGCCCATTGCAGGGCGGGCGGGAAGTCTACATCTCCGCTTGCCTGGGCGCGTTGGTCGCTGAGGTTCTGAACCCATTGCGGGTTGGGACGCAGGTCTAAAAAGCCGAACTCACCCTGGAAGGCGTAAGGCTGAAAAATGCGAAAGGCAAGCAAAGAAAAGACTGCCCCTAAAATCAGCAGCCCCATGTAAAACTCCGCAGAGGGCGGGCGGGGGGCGTTTTCTTCTTGCGGGGCTTCTTCGGCGGCGCGGCGCAGACGCAGGTAACGCAAAATCAGCGCGCCGGGGAGCAAAAGGGCAAGCGGAGCAGCGTTAATTTTGCTGGCAACCGCCATGCCCAACGCCACCCCAAACAGGGCGCTGTTCCAGAATAGGCGGCTGTTAAGGACGGATTGAAGCGGGTTTGTGGGAGAGTCAAAAAAGAGGGGCGCATTTTCTTCGGCTTCCAAAACTTCTACGGCGAAGTAAGTCGCCAGGAAGATGAAGAAGTTGGCGTAAGAATCGACGGTGTAAAAATGGGCTTGCTGAATGAGCATGACGGAAAAACCGGCAAAAGCCGCCGCCAAAGAAGCCACGCGGCGGTCATATAGACGGCGTGCAATGAGATACAACAACCCAATGGAAGCCAGGTCTGATACTGCCGCCAAAAAGCGCCCCACCAGGGTAATTTCGCTGTAGCCTGCCCAGGTTGTCACCTGCCCCAGCCAATTGGCAAGCGGCAAAAACACCCCCTGCGGATTTTTAAGGGCATAGTCGGAGGCGGCAATCGCAATTTGCGACATCCACTCCGCCACATGGCGGACGATGAAGACCGGCAAAGTACCGTAGACGTAAAATCCGTAGCCTCGGTTATGCGGGTTGAGGGGGGAATTGGCAGTGTCGAAATATTCGCCCAGGTTGTTCACCGGCTCCAGTGCGGAGGAAACCATCGTAAGGAAACGCTCGTCCGGGTGCAGGTGCTGACCCTGGTCCCAATCCAGACCCATCAGCCGGAACCAGGCAGCCCCGGCAAAGGCAAGCAAAAAAAACAAACGGTACAACCAGAGGGAAGTTTTCGTCATAAGATTCACGGCGCAGGTGCAGGAGAAAGAACGCTAAAAATGTAAAAATCTTTGCCTTCCAGGTCAGAGTCGAACAAAACCCAGGTTCCGGCGGGGTACAGGTCTTGCAAAGTTTGTAAAGAGACGGCATCGTCATGTTTGACGATGAAGAGTTTGTTGCCCGGCACGCTCAGGCTCTCGCCCAAAGAGCCAGTAAACAGGGCGGCGTCCCGCATTACAAAGCCGGACTGAATCCCTACCAGGCGGGTATCCACCCAATGCGGGTAAGGCACAACCCAGGCGTTTTCCACGGGGTTGCCCATCATCACAAAACCGCGAATGACCCTGCCCATATCGGAGGTGTTCCAAGCCCCGGCGCGGAACTGCGCCGCGAATTGGTGAAAGACCAGGTCGTAATTTTGAAACGCGGAAACGGAAAGCAGCCCGCCCAAAAGAATCAGTGCCCCAAGCCTGCGCCCGCGCCCGGAAGAAACGCCCCGGAAAGCGTTATACAAACCATCCAGTGCCATCGCCGCGATGACAAAAACCACAACTCCCGCCGCGCCGGTGCGGTTGAGAGAAGGATTCTCCCCCGGAAAAGCCAGGGAGAGCGTGGAGGGCAGCAGCAAAACGGGAATCGCCAACAGGAGGAAGGCATCCAGCCAGCCGCGCTTTTGGAGATAACGCACCAAAACGAAGACGTAACCCAAAGCAAATAAAACCGCCGAAACCACATCCAAAGCCGGACGATGGGTGACGGAATGAACCCAAATTTCGCCGTCATCCCAGTTGAACATGAGCATGGCGCGGTAGTTGTTCTCCAAAAAGATTTGCCAGGGCGGGGCGGCAAAGGCTTGCTCGGTTTCGCCGAGGCGCGAAAGCCCCCGAAAGAGGAACATCTCCCAATGCCCCAGAGAGTAAGCAAAGAGGGGCAAAAAGACCACGAAAGACACCAAAACCAGCAAACCAAACAGCACAACAGTCTGTTTGCGCTTGCCCTGCGCCGCCGGGTGAAGAAGATACAAACTCACCGCCAGCATCACCGCCAGCGGCACAAGGCGGAAGGGGCTGTAACCGTGCATTCCCAAGCCCAAAAAGATGCCCGCCAAAAGAAAGTCGTTGCGGTTTTGGCTGCGAAGTCCGCGCAGGGTGTGATAAATAACCGGGGCGGCAAGGGCAGGGTAAAGCGGAAAGCGCAGCCCAATGCGACTGATAGTATTGAGCCAGTAGGCAGTCCCCGCCAGAAAGAGAGCCAACAGGGCAACCCTTGCGCCGCCCACTTCCCTGCCGAGCAGGTAGATGTAAGGCAGGGCGAATAAGCCTATCAGCACGGTTCCCAGTTTGAGGCTGAGGAAGGATAACCCGGTCTGAAAGATGGCGGCAACGGCGGCGGTGATGTAAAACTGCAAAAATTCGCGCCCGGTGTTGCGCTCAAAGAAGACATAAGGCTTGCCATGCAGCAAATCGTACACATCCCACAACTTTTCGGCATGGTCGCTAAAGGGTTCGGCTGGTACGCTCTCCAACTGATAAAAGCGGAAAAAGAGAATCAGCCCTGCCAAAAGGAGCAGCAGCAGGCTGTGGCGGGAGATGCGGATGTGCCAGTGTTCGCGGCTGAACCAGGATGCCCAACGAGTGAGGCGGGCGGGGTCTGAGTCGCTGCGCCAGAAGGAGAAAAGCAGCAGGGCAATTGCGCCCAACCAGAGGGTAAGGTTGAATCCATCAAACAGGTTTTTGGCAAAGAGAGGAAAGGCAACAACCGCCAAAGCAATGCCGAGCAGGAAGGAAAAGCGCCCAAAGGTTTGGGGGTCGGTTTGGGGTTGCGCTTTTGGCACGGCGGGGAGTTGAAATTCCCCCAGAAAAAACGCCCACAGCATCAACAGGAGGGCGGCGGCGTAGAGCGCGAGGGCGGGAAAAATGGCTCTCGTTTCCGGTTCCAGCAGGAGTTGGGCGTAAAGCGCCAGGGCGAGCGCCAGAGCGGTGCGCCAGGGCAGGCGAGCCCAGCCGGAGAGATTCCAATCCAGGCGGGGGAAGCTGTGATATGCCGGGTTGGAGTCGGGTTCTTCCGGGCTGGGGGCTGGTTCCGGGATTTGTATTTTTTGTTTTTGCCAGGGGTTCAACCGGGCTTTGACATAATCCAGGACGCTGGGTTCTTGGGGGTCGGGGAGAGTCATAGGGCGAGGGGATTAGATTTTTTGGGCAACGTAAAAGGTGTATGCGCCGTTTTCCTGGGGGATGGGTTCTTCGTAGTATTTGCGAATCAGCGCCAGGGTGGGGGCAAAGTTCCAACGGGCGTTGGTGATGTGCCATTTGCGGGTGAGGACGTGGATGAGGAGGGAAGGTAAGCCAAAGTAGTGTCCCCATTCCAGGGTGGCGAGGGCGGCGGGGGAGAAGTAGTGCCAGTATTTTTGCACCCGAAAACCGGCTTTTGCCAGGCGCTGTTCCCATTGCTGCGGGTTTTCGCAGGTGATGTGGCGGGAGATGCGGTTGAAGAAGGCGCGGTAGGCGCGGGCGAGGGGTTTTAGCCCAACGGAATCTAAGAAGCGGGCGATGGAGAGGTTGGGGAGAAAGTTGTGATTGGGAACGCAAAAGACAAAGGTTGCGCCGGGTTGCAGGACGCGAGCGGTCTCTTTGAGGACGACATCCAGGTGGGGGATGTGTTCCAGAACGGAGTTGCTGAGGGCGCTGGCGAAGTGGGCATCCGGGTAGGGCATGTGAGCGCCATCGGCTTCGGTGAGGACCTGGTACACGCCGCGAGTCCCGGCTTCGTGGATGGGTCCTGTCCAGGGGTCGAGACCGACTTCCAGGGTGCGGTCAAAGGTCAGTTGGGCAAAGTGTCCATCGCCGCAGCCTAAATCTAGGGTGGGGGAGGGGAGTTCCAGGTTTTGGTAAAAGCGGGATTCTACGGCACGCAGCAGGGCGCGGAAGTAGGGCAGGTCGCGGGTGTGCAGGAAGAGAAAGTCTTTGGTGGAGAGATGAATGGTTTGGGACATGAGTCTCCGTGATGGGTTATTTTTTCAGCCGGGCAAAGAGTTTTTCGTATTCGGCTGCCACCGAGTCTGGGTTGTAGGGGCGGGCAATTTCTGCCGGGTCGCGGCGATATGCAGCGGGGTCGCCGAGGATTTGCAGCATGGATTCGGCGAGTTTGGCGAAATCGCCAATGGGGGCGACTTTGCCCATGCCGGTCATTTGCACGGGGCGGCGCACGCCTGGCAGGGCGGAGGCAACGCAAGGGACGTTGTTCATCATGGCTTCAATTTGTACCAAGCCAAAGGCTTCGGTGGAGTTGAGGCTGGGGACGACCAGTAAATCCAGGTTGGGGTAAAAGGCGGCCATTTCGGCAGGGTTGAGGGTGCCGAGGAAGCGCCATTTGCCCTGGGCTTCGTATTCTCGAATTTGGGGGGCGAGGCGGGCGAAGTAGGCTTCTTCTCCCATGACGTTTTGGTGCTGCCCGGCAAAGAGCACCTGGGCGTTGGGGTAGCGGGCGAAGAGGGCGGGGAGGGCTTCCAACAAAATTTCTACGCCTTTTTCGCTGGCGAAGCGGGTTGCCATGCCGATGACGGGGCGGTTTTGGGCGGTGTTGTATTTTTGGGCAAAGCCTTCTATGGCGCTTTGCTGGGCGGGGGGAAGCTGTACCGGCGGCAAGATGGGGCTGAGTTTGTGTTTGTAGCGCGAGAGAAAGGGCGAGTTGTCGGCGTAGTCCTGGGTGTAGGTGACGATATGGTCGGCGAGCAGGGCGGCGCTGTGATTTTGAAAGTGAACCACCTGGTTTACCAACCAGTTAAATAGACCGTCCGGCAGGAGCAGGTCGCAGTGATAGGTGAGTATGGAGAGTTTGCCTAGCAGGCGGGCGCGGGTGGCAAAGCCGGGTGCATCAAACTGAGGCAGGTGCATTTGCACTACGTCACTTTCTGCCACGTATTTCCATGCCAGCCAGCCAAAGGTGGGCATGATAACCCCTTTGCTAACGCGAAACAGCACCGGGGCGCGGACGATTTTTACGCCGTTGCGAATTTCCTGGGCGGGGGTGGATTTGTCGAAGTGCGAGGTGAGGACGGTCACTTCGTGTCCGCGCCAGGCAAAGGCTTCTGCCAAACGTTCGGCGTAGATGGTTAATCCGCTGGTGTGGGGGCGGTAGTAGGTGAGGACGGTGAGAATTTTCATTGTGTTTTAGAACAGGGTCTGATTGGTTTTCACCCAGTCGAAGAGTTGGCGCACGCCGCGCTCCACGTCATATTGCGGCTTCCAGCCGAGCATTTTCTCGGCTTTGCGGATGTCTGCCACGAAGACTTTTTGGTCGCCGGGGCGCCAGTCGCCGCGGGTGACGGGGATGGGATGCCCCAGCAGTTTTTCCAGGTAGGGACCGAACTCTGCCCAAACAGAGAGGGTGTTGGCGGGTCCGCCGCCCAAGTTTAGCACTTCGCCGCGCACCTGGTCTATGTGCTGAATGGCAGAATCGTAGGCGTTGAGCAGGTCGTAAACGTGCAACAGGTCGCGGACTTGTTTTCCGTCTCCGTAAATGGAGAGCGGTCTGCCGGTAACGGCGGCGATGATGTTGGGCTGCAGGCCCGCGAAGCGGGCGGCCA
>DYNS01000173.1 GCA_020720965.1 Anaerolinea sp.
CCCGTCAAACTGGCGCAAATACGACCAGCCCGGCATCCAAACCGTCAGCGGAATTTTGCGCCTGGGGCAAAGCAAGCCCGATGTAGGGGGAGTGCCAGACCCGGAACTTGCCCAAGGGCAGACCCGCCTGGATTTCTGGAACATTCTCAACCTGGAGCGGCTTGCCCTCCAATCCCCTGCGCCCTTGCTGCCCATTTTTGTGCAGCCTGACCCCCAGCCTCAGCCCGCCTCCCCGCCTTACCCCTCCCAACCGGAAATTGAAATTACGGAGGGACCCCACATGGGCTACGCCATGCAATGGTTCACCTTTGCCAGCATCCTGTTCTTTGGCTATCCTTTTTATCTGGCGAAAGAGCAAAAAACTTCAGGAGCAATATGAAATTCTCTCTCCGCACTTCCTTTGCCCGGCTTTCCTTGCTGACCCTGTTGGCGGCGGTTCTTGTTGCGGCGGGCGGCGCATGGGTTGCCCGCTTTGCTCCCGGTGCTTGCGCCTCCTGGGCGTTGTGCCTGCCCCTCACCGGCGCAGACTGGGCGCAGCTGTGGCATCGCGCCTCGGTTGCCGGGCTTGCCGCCCTTATGCTGGCTCTGCTCTTCCATGCCTGGCGCACCCAACGCGACCATCGTCTGCTCCTGCCCCTCACCACCCTCACGGTGACTCTGTTCTTCGCCCAAAGTTTCACCGGGGCGCTGCTTGCCACCCGCGCCGCCGAAACCGTCTGGAGCGGATTTCACGCCCTCACCGCCTTGGCGCTTTGGGTCGCTATCATCGGCTTGACCCTTGCCTCCGGTTTTTATGCCCGCGATGCAGTCGCCTTCCCACCCCTCAACATCCGTCAGCGCCTGCTGGATTTTCTCACCCTCACCAAACCCATCATCGTCCTGCTGTTGCTCGTCACCACCCTGGCAGGCATGATAGCCGGAGCGCGTGCCTTCCTCTCCGCCGCCCTCATCTTCTGGACTCTGCTTGGCGGCGCATTGGCGGCAGGTGGCTCTGGCGCCATCAACCAATACATTGACCGTGACCTGGACAAAAACATGCAGCGCACCGCCAAGCGTCCGCTTGCCGCCGGGCGCATGACCCCCGCCGAGGGGCTTTCTTTTGGCTTGGCGCTTTCTGTGCTCAGTTTTTACATTTTGGCGGGCTACGTCAATTTTTTGGCTGCCTTTCTTTCGCTGGCAGGCATCTTTTACTACGTTGTTTTGTATAGCATCCTGCTCAAAAAAGCCACCGTGCAAAACATCGTCATCGGCGGCGGCGCGGGTGCCATCCCGCCGATGGTCGGCTGGGCGGCGGCAACCGGCGGCTTGGACTTGCCCGCCTTCATACTGTTCCTTATCATCTTCATGTGGACTCCGCCCCACTTTTGGGCGCTGGCAATTGTGCGCCGCAAAGACTACGAGAAAGCCGGTATTCCCATGCTCCCGGTCACACGCGGCGAAAAAGAAGCCCGCAAACAGGTTCTCATTTACACCGTAGAGCTGATACTCGTCACCCTTATTTTGCCCGTTCTGCAATACACCGGCTGGGTCTACCTGGCCGCCGCCCTTACTCTCGGTGGCATCCTGCTCTGGTATGCCTGGCTCGTCTTTCGCACCGAGGGCAATAAAAACGCCTGGATGATGTACCGCTACTCCAGCATGTACCTCGCCTTTCTCTTCCTCGCCCTCATGGTGGACTCGCTTTTGTAGCCTCATGCTACAATTTGCCCATGTCCCGCGCTTCCATCTCCTCCCAACAATTCTCCCGTCTCATCCTTTTCCTTGCCCTGGCAAGCGGCGCTGCCGTCCGTTGGCTGCCCACCTTGCTGGCGGGTTTCCCCGTCAACGATGGCGGCATGTTCGCCGTGATGGTGGATGACCTCCGCCAAAGCGCCTACGCCCTGCCTCTCTACACATCCTACAACCTCAACCAAATCCCGTATGCCTATCCGCCCCTGGGTTTTTACCTGGGGCGGATTTTTGCAGATTTAACGGGATTCTCCGCGCTGGAGGTCGCCCGCTGGCTCCCGGCATTCTTCTCCACCCTGGCGGTAGGCGCTTTCTACCCTTTGGCGCGCCGTCTGCTCCCCTCCGCCTTGCACGCATCCCTTGCGACTCTCTTCTTCGCCCTCATGCCCCGCGCCTTCTCCTGGTTTGTAGAAGGCGGAGGAATTACGCGCAGCCCGGCGCAGTTTTTTATGCTGCTCACCTTTGCCAGCGTGCTGCAAATGTATCAGCGTGGCACAAAACGGGATGTCCTCTTCTCTGGCGTATGGGGGGCGCTCACCGTCCTCAGTCACCCGGAGGCGGCGGTGCATACCGCTTTTTCTGCTGTTCTGTTTTGGCTCTTTTGGGGGCGCACCCGCCGCTCCTTTCTCCAGTCTCTTGGCGTGGCGGGGCTGGTGCTTTTGCTCTCTTCTCCCTGGTGGGGATTGGTTCTGGCGCGGCACGGCGTTCAAACCATTCTTGCCGCTGCCGGGACAGGGCAAAAATGGCTGGCAGTTTTGCACCTGGTCTTTTTTGCCTTCACCGAAGAGCCGTACATGACCCTTATCTCCGTCTTTGGCGTTTTGGGGGTCATCTGGCAGGTGAATCGGCGGCACTGGCTTTTCCCCCTCTGGCTTGCTCTGCCGTTTTTCGTAGAAGGGCGTAGCGCTTTCCTGCCTGCCGCCATTCCGCTTGCTCTTTTGGCGGCAATTGCCGTAATAGATATTCTCCTGGCTCGTTTGCAACCCCTTTCGCCCTTTGTCGCCTCTCCGGGCATTCAAAAGGTTTTTCTCTACCTTTTCTTTTACCTGCTCTTTTCGGCTTCTCTCTTTTCGTTTCAAATCTCTGCCGCCGTTGTATACCCTGGCGAACAAACCGCCCTGGCATGGATTCGCCAAAACACTCCCCTCAATGCCCGCTTCGCCGTCCTCACTGGCTCTGGCAACATCTCCTACGACCCCCTGCCAGAATGGTTCCCCGCCCTCACCGGGCGGCACAGTCTCTTCACCGTGCAAGGGTTGGAATGGGTTCCCTCCCGCTTTGGCGAGACTTTGCAAAAATCCAAAACTGCCCAAGAATGTCTGCGTGTAGATGCAGATTGCCTTTTGAAAAACCTTGCCGGGCAGGGGGCGGACTACCTCTACCTTACCCGCCAACTTCGTACCGAGAATTTTGAACCGCTGGAGCCTCCCCGCATCTACCGCCATGTGGAGGAAGGCTTACGCGCCGCCGGGCTGCCGGTTGTGTACGAGAGCGAGGACGCGCTTATCTTTCAGTTGCCCCCTTCCCCGTGAGGGTGAGGGGTTTACTCCCGCACCAAAATCACCGCCGTCTCGTCCCGGTAGGCTTCTCGCCAGCCGTTCTGAGCCAGCGTCCCCGCCAGTGATAAGTCGGCGGGCAGGATAGCCCAGCCAACCCCATATTTTTCCATCACATCCTGCCAGCCGTCTTTGGCGAGTAGAACCGTCTCGTATTCGCGGGTCAGCGCCTCGCCGTAGAAGTCGGTCTGCCCGTCTATAAAAACCTGTGCTTGCACTCCATGACGGTAGAGCAGGTATCCGCCCCAGGGGAAGTAGTTGAACACCTTGCCAGCCTGCGGATTTTCTTCCAGCCAGGTCACTGCTTGCACGGGGAAGATTTCTGGATTATAGATGTTGCCCTTTCCCGCCGTATCTAACCGGATTCCGCTGGAAAAAGCCCCGGCGAGGAGGATAATTCCCAGGATGGGAAAGAAAAATCCGTGTAACTGATTTTCAATGTGCGCCAGGTTCCTCTCTTGCCTTTGCAAGCGGGGTAACTTTGTGGCTGCGGTTTGCAAAATCTGCGCCAGGAGAGGCGCGGTGACGATGGCAAACAGGGGTACGTTTCTCACGCTGTATAGGCTCATGGCTGCCCAGCCCGCCAAAAGGATGGATTGGCGCAGTTCCAGGCGGATTCCCCGGCTGAGTGCGAACAAAAACAGAGCCAACAGGAGTAAAAAGGGGCGCAAAGGACTCAGGTGGAAGTTGGGGGACAGGTATTCGGCGGTGTGGTCTACCAGATATTGATTGCCAATGTAGCCCAAACTGGTTTGCCAGAGCAGCCACCCGCTTGGGTTGGCAAAGGTAACTGCCAGGGCAGAAAAACCGATAAGGAGCAGGATTTGCCCGGTTTGACGGTTGGGCTGCCGGGTTTGCCACCCATCCCACATCCATTCCGCCAGGTACGCGCCCCAAACCACAAACCCGGCGATGAAAGCGCCGTGTGTGTTTGCCCATAGCCACATGAGGGCGGGGAATTGCCAGAGGGGAAGGTCTCTTTTGGTGATTGCCCGCTCCAGCCAAAAACTCCACAACGCTAAAAAGAGCATGGTAAAGATGTGCGGGCGTGCCAGCCAGTGAATGCTGGAGATGGCAGTGACCCAAAGGGTAACGGTAAGCGCAACCAGGCGGTACGAGCGGCGTTCAAGAATTTCGCGGTAAATCAGGGTAAAGGTGGCTGCCAAAATCAGGCTGGTTAACAGGACAACCCCATCCAACCCCATCAGGCGATGGACCAGGGCGAAACCAATTTGCGCCAGCCATTCGTGCGGCACAAGCAGCGCCCCTTGCATGGTGTGCGAGAAAATATCGTGGGTGGGGATGCTGCCCTGTTGGAGCATGTAGTCACCGATTGCTATGTGCCTGCCGGTGTCTCCATCCAAATTGAAGAGTCTTGCGCCGTAACGCGCCGCCCCCAGCAAAATGGCAAGAAAAACAACATCTTGCAGGCGGGGTAAAAGGTAGACAAGCGGAGAAAAAGGTTGTTTCATCGGTTCCACTCCGGGCATGGTGTGCGGTGCGGCTATTGTAACCGCCTTCTTTTTCCCTCGTTGGGGCAGAAAACCGGGCGGGATGGTAAGATAGCCGCGAAGGACACCCCCCATGACCCACCTTTCCGACCTTTTCCTGCTCGACCCCTCCGTTCATTTTCTCAATCATGGTTCGTTTGGCGCTTGTCCCAAGCCGGTTTTTGATGTGTACCAGGCTTGGCAGCGCCGCCTGGAAGCCCAGCCGGTTTTGTTCCTGGGCAGGGAGTACCCGGCTTTGATGTTGGAAGCTCGTACTGCTCTGGCAGACTACCTCGGCGCGGCGGCGCAAGACCTGGTTTACATCCCCAACGCCACACATGGCGTGAACATTGTCGCCCGCTCTCTGCGCCTTGCCCCTGGGGATGAGATTCTCAGTACCGACCACGAATATGGCGCTTGCGATAATGCCTGGCAATTTCTTTGCCAGCAAAGCGGAGCGCGTTACCTGCGTCAGCCTCTGCCCTTGCCTTTTGCCGAGCCCCAGCAAATTGTGGAGCAGATTTGGCGCGGCGTTACCCCCCGCACTCGGCTTTTGTACCTCAGTCACATTACCTCCCCCACCGCCCTGCTTTTGCCTGTGCAGGCGCTCATTCAGCGGGCGAGGCAGGCGGGTATTCTCACGCTGATAGATGGCGCTCACGCACCGGGGCAGATTCCGCTTCATCTACCCACCCTCGGCGCGGATTTTTACACCGGCAACTGCCACAAGTGGATGCTCGCCCCCAAGGGCGCGGGCTTTCTGTACGCCCGTCCCGAAGTTCAGCCGCTCCTGAACCCGCTTGTCGTCAGTTGGGGCTATAGTCAGCCCTCCGGCGAATCCTGTCTGGTGGATTACCTGCAATGGACTGGCACCCAGGACCCGGCCGCCTGGCTCAGTGTGCCAGCCGCCATCCAGTTTATGCGTACCCAGGGTTGGGAGGAGAAAACCCAAGCCGCTCACCTCGCTCTTGTCGGGCTGCTGGAACAGGTCAACGCCCTCACCGGGCAGGCGGCGATTGCCCCTTCGGGCTTTTACCGTCAGATGGGCGCGGCGCTTCTGCCTCCTCAAACCGCGTTGGAAACCCTGAAAGCCAGGTTGTACGAAGAGTACCGCGTAGAAGTCCCCCTGCTGCAATGGAATGAGCACAAACTCATCCGTATCTCGGTTCAACCCTACAACACCCCCGCCGACTTTGACGCGCTGCTGCAAGGTCTGCGCCGTCTGTTGTGATGGCTGCGTCACTGTAGAGATTGGTACAAGTTTTCGTACTCTTCTGTTACCTTGTCCCAGTTATATTTTTCTTGTACATTTTGGCTGGCGCGGGCGCGGTATTCCTGCACCAGAGTGGGGTCCGAAAGTAAATTGCGTAATTTATCCGCCATATCTGCGCTGGACATGGAGCGGAAGGTCATTCCGGCATCTCCTATGGCTTCCAGGTTTTCTTCAATATCGCTGACGAGAACGCAATTGCCATGGCTCATTGCTTCGAGCAGCCCTAGAGATAGACCCTCGATTTCTGAGGGCAGAACGTAAACGTAAGCATTGCCAAGCAATTCTTGTAATAAGGTTCCCTCTACCAGACCAACAAATTTTATCGTTTCGCTTTCTGCTTTAAGGAGATTCTGGCTGTACTGCCGGTCATGTTTTCCATCACCCGCAATGACCAGTTTTTTGCCGGAATTGGGGATGGATTGAAAAGCTTCTATCAGGTAATGACAACCCTTTTCCGGGACAAGTCGGGCGGCGAACAAGATGTAATCGTTTCCATTCAGCCCCAATTTTTGTATTTGCGAGGCAGGCAGGTGTGATACAGGCAAAACCCCGTTTGGTATGTACCGAACGGGGCGTGACGATATTCTTTGGTAATACCTTTGCATTTTCTGGCTGACGG
>DYNS01000174.1 GCA_020720965.1 Anaerolinea sp.
GATTACCTCATTCTCAAATTCAATCGCAAACGCACCGTACCCATCACTGTTTTTCTGCGCGCCCTCTCTGCGGTGGATGATGGCCGCCCCAATGATATTTTGAAGACCGGCAGCGATGAAGAAATCATCTCCCTCTTCCAGGATGTAGACAACAACCCAGACCGCCTCTTCATCCCCACCACCCTGCGCCAGGAACCGGAATGGGATACATCCAGCAAACTCAGCCTGGGTGAGGCGGCTCTCATCGAGTTCTTTAAGAAAATGCGCCCCGGCGACCCTGCCACCATCGAAAACGCCCGCGCCTTTTTGGAAGAGCAGCTCTTCGACCAGCGTCACTACGACCTGGAGCGGGTGGGTCGTTACAAACTGAACCAAAAATTAGACCTTGACGTGCCGATTTCGCACCGCACCATCACCAAGCATGATGTTATTCGCCTCCTGCGCCGCATGATTCAAATCAACAACGGCATCGAACACGCAGACGACATCGACCACCTTGGCAACCGCCGCGTGAAAACGGTGGGCGAACTGATTCAGAACAAACTCCGCATTGGTTTGCGCCGCATGGAGCGCGTCATCAAAGAGCGCATGTCCATCCGCGACCAGGAACAACTCTCCCCTGTCACCCTCGTTAACATTCGCCCGGTGGTTGCCGCCTTGCGAGAGTTTTTCGGTTCCAGCCAACTTTCCCAGTTCATGGACCAAACCAACCCTCTGGCAGAGTTGCGCCACAAGCGCACCCTCTCCGCCCTGGGACCGGGCGGTCTGCGCCGTGAACGCGCCGGGTTCGATGTGCGTGATGTTCACCACTCGCACTACGGGCGCATCTGCCCCATTGAAACGCCGGAAGGTCCTAACATCGGTCTTATCGGTCGTCTCGCATCCTTTGCCCGCGTCAATGAATATGGGTTCATCGAAACCCCCTACCGGCGGGTTCTTAAATCGTTGCCTGCTTCCAGCCCCATGCTTGTTGGGCGCGCCCTGCGCGAAGATGTATACGAAGGTAGCGAACTCATTGCCGCTAACGGAACCCGCGTCACGCCGGAACTTGCCAGCCGCCTCTCCGCTTTGGGGCGGGAGGTGCTTGTCGTGCCGTTTGTTTCCACTAAAATCGAATATCTCTCGGCAGATGCCGAAGATAAATTCGTCATCGCCCAGGCGAATGCCCAACTGACGGAGCACGCCGAATATCAGAACGACCGCGTTTCCTGTCGTTATCACTCCGGCTTCATCCTTGCCTCGCCGGAAAACCTGGATTACATGGACGTAGCCCCGCATCAGGTCGTTGGTATTAGCGCCGCCCTCATCCCCTTCCTCGAACATGATGACGCGAACCGCGCCCTGATGGGCTCCAACATGCAAGCCCAAGCCGTCCCCCTCGTCCGCCCGGAAATCCCCACCGTTTCTACCGGCATGGAATACTATGCCGCCATGGACTCTGGTCAGGTTGTCGTAGCCGACCAGGACGGCGAGGTCACTTCCGTCACCGGCAAAGAAATCATCCTGCGCCACAAAGACGGCATTCCCCAAACCTACACCCTGCGAAAATACCAACGTTCCAACCAATCCACCTGCATAGACCAACGCCCGGCAGTCGTCAAGGGGCAGATTGTCAAAAAAGGCGACATCATCGCCGACTCATCCTCCACCGATGGCGGCGAACTTGCCCTGGGACAAAATGTCGTAGTTGCCTTCCTCTCTTGGGAGGGCGGCAACTTTGAAGACGCGATTCTCATCTCCGAGCGCCTCGTTTTGGAAGACCGCTTCACCTCCGTTCACATTGAAAAATACGAGGTCGAAGCCCGCGACACCAAACTGGGACCCGAAGAAATCACCCGCGACATCCCCAACGTGGGCGAAGATGCCATCAAAGACTTGGATGAAGACGGTATCATCCGCATTGGCGCGGAGGTCGGTCCCAACGACATTCTGGTCGGCAAAATCACCCCCAAAGGTGAAAAAGAACTGACCCCCGAAGAGCGCCTGCTGCGAGCCATCTTCGGCGAAAAATCCCGTGATGTAAAAGACACCTCCCTGCGAATGCCGCACGGCGAGCGAGGCAAGGTCGTGGATGTCAAAGTATTCACCCGCGAAGATAACGCCGACCTCTCCGCCGGGGTGGACAAAATGGTGCGCGTCTCGGTTGCTCAACGCCGCAAACTCACTGCCGGCGACAAAATGGCAGGGCGACACGGCAACAAAGGCGTTGTCTCCCGGGTGGTATCGGTGGAAGACATGCCCTTCCTGGAAGACGGTACACAGGTAGACCTCATTCTCAACCCCTTGGGCGTACCTGGGCGTATGAACATTGGTCAGGTGCTGGAGGTTCACCTCGGCTGGGCAGCCAAACGCCTCGGCTACCGCGCCATTACCCCGGTGTTTGATGGCGCTCACGAGGAAGAAATCGAAGCCGAACTCGCTCGCGCCTGGCTGGTGGACGAAGCCTGGCGAGTCGCCGCCTCCAAAGCCTGGCTCTGGCTAAAACAACAAGACTACGACCCGGACACGATTCGGGACGATGACGAAGTGCGCCTGCTCTATCTGGAGAATTGGCTTGGCAATAAGGGCTATGACATCTCACGCCTGCTCATCGACAACTACTATGCCCGGATGATGACTGCCCGCCAATGGATGGCAGACCAGGGCTACAACCCTGATGAAATTATGAGTTTCGACAACGACCCCCTGCGCCGCAACCACGCCGCCAAAGATTCCGCCGCCACCGAAGCCTGTCTCGTTCTTTGGCTGCATACCCTCGGCTACGATGATGAAGAGAAAAAAGACGCAGAACTGTACACCCTGGCGCAAAAAGCCATGCTGGAAACCGGCGTACCCATCCCCACCCTGGGCAAGCAAATCCTGCGGGATGGTAAAACCGGCGAGCGTTACGACCAGGCTGTCACCGTTGGCGTAATGACCATCTTGAAACTGCATCACCTGGTGGAAGATAAAATCCACGCCCGCTCTACAGGTCCATACTCCCTCGTCACCCAACAACCTTTGGGCGGTAAAGCCCAATTTGGCGGTCAGCGCTTCGGCGAAATGGAAGTTTGGGCGCTGGAAGCCTACGGCGCAGCCCACATCCTGCAAGAAATGCTCACTGTCAAATCGGACGATGTCACCGGGCGCGTTAACACCTACGAAGCCATCGTCAAAGGTGAACCGATTGAAGAACCGAGCATCCCGGCATCCTTCCGGGTGCTGGTAAAAGAGTTGCAATCCCTCGGTTTGGCAGTGGAAGCCGTCAACGAGGGTGGCGACATCGTCAAATTCGGCAAAGACGAGGAGAAAGTTCACCCGCCCAAGTTGGATATTGGCTTGCTCGGCTTGGGAAATGACCTGATGAGCGCCGATATTTCTTGACGTTGCAAAATCGTTGTGATAAAATAATTCGCCGTTGCCCTAAGCAAGCCTATTTTATCCGCAGTGTACACAAGTGAGGCCATCAGGCAGGAATATGATGGCCTCATTCTTTGCTCAGAAAACACTACCTATCAGCCAGCAGTAATTTTTTTTCGGAGGCGAACGTGCCCACAATCAATCAACTTATCCGCAAAGGCCGCCAATCTAAGAAGGTAAAGAGTAAGGCTCCGGCTTTGCAATACACCCTCAATACCTACAAGCAGCGCCGCAAACGCCAGGATGGCGGGGCGCCGCAAAAGCGTGGGGTGTGTACCGTTGTTCGTACCATGACGCCTAAAAAGCCTAACTCCGCTTTGCGGAAAATTGCCCGCGTGCGTCTCACCAATGGTATCGAAGTCACCGCCTACATTCCCGGCGAAGGTCACCAGCTGCAAGAGCACTCCGTTGTTCTCGTGCGCGGTGGTCGTGTAAAAGACTTGCCCGGCGTGCGCTATCACATCGTGCGCGGCTCGTTGGATACCAACGGCGTTAATAAACGCCGTCAGGGTCGTTCCAAATATGGAACCAAGCGTCCAAAAGAAGGTGCGGCTGCCGCTCCTGTTGGTAAGAAAAAGTAATTAATGAATTACGGAGTAAACAATGCGTAGAGGAACCCCCGAATTACGACCCGTTGCGCCGGATTTGCGCTACAACAACATTGCCCTGTCCACTTTTGTTCAGCACATGATGGTGAGCGGCAAAAAAACGGTTGCCCTGCATCAGGTCTACGATGCCCTGGATTTGATTGAAACCAAGACGGGCAAGCCCGGCATCGAAACTTTCGAGTCCGCCATCAGAAATGTTGGACCCGTCATGGAAGTCCGCCCCCGGCGGGTTGGCGGCGCAACCTACCAGGTTCCTATGGAAGTATCTGCGGACCGCCGCCTGACCCTGGCAATTCGCTGGGTTCTTGCCTCTTCCCGCTCCCGCTCCGGCAAATCCTTTGCCGAAAAACTGGCAGCCGAACTGATGGATGCATCTACCAATCAGGGCGCTTCCATCCGCAAGCGCGAAGAAACGCACAAAATGGCAGAAGCCAACCGTGCCTTCTCGCATTATCGCGTCTAGTTCTTGTTTCCCCATCTAGAGGTCAATATTCATGGCACGTCAATACCCGCTTGAAAAGTATCGCAATATTGGCATTATTGCTCATATTGATGCCGGTAAAACGACTACCACCGAGCGTATTCTTTTTTATACCGGAAAAACCCACCGCATCGGCTCCGTAGATGACGGCACAACCGTTACCGACTGGATGGCGCAGGAAAGAGAACGCGGCATCACCATCGTCTCCGCCGCTGTCTCCGCCGAGTGGAAGGGCTACCAATTTAACCTGATTGATACCCCCGGTCACATCGACTTTACCGCCGAAGTGCAGCGCTCCCTGCGCGTTCTGGACGGCGGCGTCGTTGTGTTTGACGCTGTTCAGGGCGTAGAACCCCAATCTGAAACCGTTTGGCGACAAGCAGACCGCTACGGCGTTCCGCGCATCTGTTTCATCAACAAAATGGACCGGGTCGGCGCTTCCTTTGAGCGCTCCATAGATTCGATTCGGCAGCGCCTCGGCGCCAACCCCATTCCCATGCAAATGCCCATCGGAAGCGAATCCGGCTTCAAAGGCATGATAGATTTGATGGAGATGCAAGCCGTCCTGTTTGAAGATGAACTGGGGCGCGAACCCCGCGTTCTGGACATCCCCGCCGATATGCTGGCGCAAGCCCAGGAAATGCGCCACACGATGGTGGAAAAAATTGCCGAAACTGACGATGACCTGACCATGAAATACCTCGAGGGGGAAGAAATCAACATTCCCGAATTGAAAGCCGCTCTGCGCCAAGCCGTCCTTGATGGTCGCGCCGCCCCGGTTTTCTGTGGCTCCTCCCTCAAAAACAAAGGCGTTCAGCTGGTTTTGGATGCCGTGATTGACTACCTCCCCTCCCCGCTCGATATTGCGGCTGTGCGTGGCACCGACCCCGATAGCCCCGAAGAAGTCATTGAACTCAACGCCAATGACGAAGCCCCGTTGAGCGCCCTCGTCTTCAAAATTGTGACTGACCCGTATGTCGGTCGTCTGGCATACTTCCGGGTGTATTCTGGCGTTCTTTCGCAGGGAACAACCGTCAGCAATTCCACCAAAGGCAAACGCGAACGCATCGGACGCTTAATCCGCATGTACGCGGACCGGCGCGAGGATATTCAAGAAGTTCGCGCAGGGGACATTGCTGCTGCTCTCGGCTTCAAAGAATCGATTACCGGAGACACCCTTTGCGATACCCGCAAAGTCGTTTTGGAAAGCATCTCCTTCCCCGAACCCGTCATCACCATTGCCGTTGAACCTAAAACCACAACCGACCAGGAAAAAATGGGCGAGGCTCTGCGTAAACTGGCAGAAGAAGACCCCACTTTCCGCGTCCGTTCCGATGAAGCCACCGGTCAGACTCAGATTTCCGGCATGGGCGAGTTGCACCTCGATATTATCGTTGACCGTCTCATGCGCGAGTTCAAGGTGCAAGCCAATGTGGGCAAACCCCGCGTGGCTTACCGCGAGTCGATGACCCGCAAAGTGGAGAAAATTGACTACAAATACGCCAAACAATCCGGCGGGCGTGGTCAGTACGGTCACGTTGTCCTCGCCATGGAGCCTGCCGAGCGCGGCACCGGCGTTGTATTTGAGAACAAAATCATCGGCGGAACGGTTCCTAAGGAATACATTCCGGCTGTAGAAAAAGGCATCCGCGAAGCGGCGGAAGCCGGTGTAATTGCCGGTTATCCGGTCGTTGACCTGAAGGTCAGCCTGTACGATGGTTCCTACCATGAAGTCGACTCCAACGAAATGGCGTTCAAACTCGCCGCTTCGATGGCATTCAAGGAAGGCATCCAACGCGGCGGCGGCATTTTGCTGGAGCCGATTATGAAGGTGGAAGTCGTTGTCCCCGAAGAATATCTCGGCGATGTGATTGGTCAACTGAACAGCCGCCGGGGAATGATTCAGGGCATGGAAATACGCCCTGGCAACGCCCAGGCAGTGAACGCAATGGTTCCATTGGGCGAAATGTTCGGTTACGCAACCGAACTGCGCTCCGCCACGCAAGGTCGCGGCGTCTTCTCGATGGAATTTAATCACTACGCGCCGGTAAGCGAATCCGTAGCGCAAGAAATTCTCAAATCGTAATTTTCTCTTCAGCATTAAAAGGAGTGAGCATTCATGGCAAAGCAAAAATTTGACCGCAGCAAGCCGCACCTGAACGTAGGTACGATGG
>DYNS01000491.1 GCA_020720965.1 Anaerolinea sp.
GCACCTGGTACGGCAGCGACTTTCGGCGCACGGCGACCAATACCGAGGCGAAATATCTCCTTTTGCGCCACGCTTTTGAGACCCTAAACTGTGTGCGTGTCCAATTTAAGGCGGATAACCGTAACGAAGTCTCTCTCCGCGCCATCGAGCGTTTGGGCGCAACCCGCGAGGGCGTTTTACGCAACCACATGATTTTGGAAGGCGGGGTTCTGCGGCATTCGGTTTACTTCAGCATCATCGCCTCGGAATGGTTGGCTGTCAAAGCCCGGCTGGAGGCCTTTTTGGCGCAGGGAGGCAGCCCCCATGCCTCCGGTTAACAACATCACCCGTTTTTTGGATGCTCACAAAGTCGCCTATGCCGTATTCGCCACCCCCGCCGAAAAACTGGGCGCGCTGGAAACAGCCCAATTTTTGAACCTCCCCCCGGAGCTGGTCTATAAAACCATCGTCACCTTACGCGCCCGCCCCGGAAAACCCGTCCTGGCGGTGATACCCGGCAACGCTCAGGTGGACTTAAAACGGCTCGCCGCTGCCCTGGGCGAGAAGAAAATGCTCCTGCCCACCGAAGCCGAAGCGGAACGCCTGACCGGTCTGCAGGCGGGGGGCATTTCCCCGTTGGCGCTGGTAAACAAGGGCTTCCAGGTACTCATCGAGGCGGCTGCCCAACAACAGGCGCAGATTCACATCTCCGGCGGGCAGCGCGGAATCAACATCTCCCTCTCCCCGGCAGACCTTGCCCGGCTGGTTAACGCCCGCTTCGCCTCTCTCATCGCTCCCTAACGAGGTCTTATGCTCCGAATCGCCATGCTCTCTTACCACACCTGCCCTCTTGCCGCCCTGGGCGGCAAAGACACCGGTGGCATGAACGTTTACGTCCGCGAGCTGACCCGCGAACTGGGGCGGCAAGGCATCCATGTCGATGTCTTCACCCGCTCACAGGATGAGCATGTCCCTCACGTTTTGCACGACCTGGGCTATGGCAACCGGGTTGTTCACATCCCCGCCGGACCGGAAATGCCCATGTCTAAGAAAGAACTGGCGGAATACCTGCCCGCCTTTGTGGAGGGAATCCTGCGCTTCGCCGCCGAGAAAGGCATCCGTTACGATGTCATTCACAGCCATTACTGGATGTCCGGCATCGCCGCCGAAATGCTCGCCGCCGAATGGCAGCTCCCCATCGTTCACATGTTCCACACCCTGGGAGAGATGAAAAACCGCATCGCCCTGGATGATTCCGAGCGGGAGGGCGCTTATCGCCTGGAGGGGGAACGCCGCGTTTTGGCAAACGCCGACCGAATCATCGCTGCAACCCTGGCAGAGCAGGCTCAACTGCAATGGCTCTACAAGGCAGACCCCCGCAAAATTATCATCATCCCCCCAGGGGTGGATACCGGTCACTTTTACCCCATCCCGCCAGATGAAGCCAAAGAATACGTTGGCATTCCCCAAAAAGACCGCATGGTATTGTTTGTCGGGCGCATCGAACCGCTCAAAGGGGTGGATACTCTCATTCGCGCCATGTCCTGTCTGCGGATAAAAGAAGACCAGGAACCCGCCTACCTCGCCATCATCGGCGGCGACCCCTACGCCAGCCCGGAGCAAATGAGCGCGGAGATGAGTCGCTTGCAGGGCTTGTGTCACGAATTGTGCATGGACAAAATGGTGGTTTTTTTGGGCAAACGTGGGCAGGAGGCTCTCCCCTATTACTACTCTGCCGCAGACGTGTTGGTGATGCCCTCGCATTACGAATCGTTTGGCATGGTGGCGCTGGAGGCAATGGCTTGCGGAACCCCGGTGATTGT
>DYNS01000492.1 GCA_020720965.1 Anaerolinea sp.
GGGGGGGGGCGGGGTGGCGGTGGGAATTGGCGAGGCGGTAAGGGACAGGGTGGGGGTTGGGGGAAGGGCTGTAAAGGTCGCCGGAGGGGTGGGAGTGGCAGCCGGGGCGCAGGCAAAAATGAAAAACGGGAAGGTTAGGAAGAAAAACGCGGAGAGTTTCATGGGTTTCCTTTGCAGGCAAACAAAGCGGGCAGCAATTTGGGGTTGCTGCCCGCCATTTGAGACCGGGAAAACCTATTTTTTGCCGCCAAACAGCCCGCCGAGCAGGTTTGCGGCATCATTGGCATCAATTTTGCCATCGTCCAGCACGCCGGTGAGGGCGCCGCTGTTTTCGATGACGGCATCTAACTGGCTGGCGAGGGGGGCGGGTAGCTTCTCTTTGAGAAAGTTAAGCACAACTTCCACCGCCTGTTTGGCGGTTTCTTTGGGCAAGCCGGTTTTCTTGACAACGAGTTCAATCAGTTCGTTCATGGTTTTCTCCTTTTTGGGGTGGGTTGGCAAAGAATAATCGAAGTTGGGGGAATGGGCAAGATTTTAGCCCACATACATCCAATATAAAATGCTAACGACAATGCCCAAAAAAATGCCCCCAATGACCTCCATCGGAGTATGCCCCAGGACTTCGCGCAGTTCTTTATCGGAGATGGGGTGCCCGGAGAGAAGTTCCTCGATGATGGTGTTGATGGCTTGGGCGTGCCTTCCGGCTTCGCGGCGCACCCCGGCGGCATCGTACACCACAATCATGGTGACGGCTACGGCGATGGCAAAGACAGGGTTATCGAAGCCGACATGCAGGGCAATCCCCAAAGTGGTGCCGACCATGAGAGCGGAATGGGAACTGGGCATTCCCCCGGCGCTGGCAAGGTAGCCCCAGTTCCACTTTCCGCGCCGCAGATATTCCAGCGGGGGCTTCAGGATTTGGGCAAGGAGCCAGGCGGCTAGACCGGTGAGCAGAGCGTGATTGGTGAGTAGTCCGTCCAGGCTCATAGGGGCTTATGCCTCGGCAATAAAGTCGGTTTCCAGGTCGCCGTTCAGTTGGCGCACTTTCAGCTCCGCGTGTTGGAGCAGTTGGGCGCATTGCGCCGCCAGGGCTTGCCCTCGCTCGTAGAGGCGAAGGGTTTCTTCCAGGGGGCGATTTTCGCCTTCCAGCAGGGCAACAACCTGCTCTAACTCGGCAAAGATTTCTTCGTAACTGGGTTGGGGAAGGGGGGCGGACATGGGGGTTACTCCTCTGGCAGAATGGCTTCGATACGGGTTTTAAGCGCCCCGTGCGCCAATTTTACACGCAATATTTGCCCCGCCTGGGCTTGCCGGGTGGATTGAAGAACCTGCCCGCTAGTCTGGTCGGTGACGATGGCGTAACCGCGCTGAAGGATGGCGAGGGGGTTAAGGGCATTTAACCGGCTTAAGAAGCCCGCCAGACGGGTTTCTTCCATTTGAACCCGATGGGTGAGGGAACGTTGCGCCCGGCGGGCGAGGTCGTCCACCCTTTGGGCTTCGGTGGGCAGGCGGCGGGCGGGGGAGTGATAGCGCAGGGCGCTGCGATGGGCTTGCAATGCCTGGGCGCGGGTTTGCAACTGACGGGTGAGTAGGTCATTCAGGCGGGCGCGGCTGCCCTGCAACAGGGCGGATAAATCCGCAAAGGTGTAGGGGGTTGCCAGTTCGGCGGCGGCGGTGGGGGTGGGGGCGCGCAAGTCGGCGGCGAAATCTGCCAGGGTGAAGTCGGTTTCGTGCCCAACCCCAGTGATGATGGGGATGGGCGAGGCGGCAATGGCACGGACGAGGTTTTCTTCGTTGAACG
>DYNS01000493.1 GCA_020720965.1 Anaerolinea sp.
CTAAAAGTAACCAGGGTAGATTTTTGGGGGTTGGTGTGTACCCCATACGCCTGAGCGGCATCCGCATGTTGGGATTGGAGGCGGTATCCAAAGGCGGTTTCGGCGCGCTGTTGGGCGGCTTCCAGTACCGTGTAAAAATTGACCGGCTCGCCCAGGGTGACGTATTCTCCGGCAGGTTTGAGGTAGATTTCGGAGCCTTCGGGGTCGAAGAGGTCTTCAAATACCGGCATAAGGGCGGCGTTTTCGGAAAGTTGGGAGAGCATGAGGGAGATAAGGTGGTCGCTGACGATGAAGTCGTCCACTTTGGTCACTTCTGCCAGTTCGCGGTTACGCAGGTCTAGCATCTCGCTGACGATGGAGAAGGGGGTTTCGTCCCGCAGGGAGATGTCTCTCAGGTGTAGGAGGGTAACGAGGGTGCGGGCATCGGCTTCTTGCACGGGCAGGGTTTTATCCGCCAGGACAATGACGTGGTCGTAGTCTTCGATGTGCAGTTCGTCCAAAAGGGTGCGGTCGGTCGTGTCGCCGTGATGGAAGGAGATGGACTGCCGTTCCAGCCCGGAGAGAGAGGCGACTTGCGCGGAGTGGGCTGCCTCTGCAATGATGGTGATGGAGGATCCTGAGGCAACGTAGTTATCCAACTCGCGCAGGATGATGGCGGCGCTGGCATTCCAGCCGAGGAGGATGGTTTTCTCCGGTTGGCTGGGGGCGGCGGGAAGATTGCCGCGCAGGGCGGCTTTGTTGACGGCGTTTTGCCCCGCGCCGGAGGCTTTAATGGTGTCGTCATCGGCGGAGATAAGGACGAGTTTGTCGGCATCCGCGAGGCGGGTTGTCATGGGTGGGTTGAGTTGAGCGCCCTGGGCGTTGTAAATGCCGATGACAGCGGAATCTTCATAGGCGGCGAGGGCATCTGCGTAGGTTTTGCCCACAAGGGTTGGTTCCTGGGCAAAGTAGATTTCGTCTCCGCCGAAGTTGAGCAGTTCGGTGTACACAACCGATAGCCCGGATTGGCGCGAGGTTTGGGCGGTGACGCGGGCGATGAGGTTGCCGGTTTGGATGGCGGCAAGGTTGTCTCTTACGCCGAGCATTTTCACGACCCGCAGGTTTTTCTCATCTTCCATTTGGGTCACAATGTTGTATGGCGCTTGGTGCCGATTGGGGTTGTTGGTGATTGCCAAAACAGTTTTGATGACGAACATATCCGGGTTTTCTTCGGCAGGGGGCATGACGATGATGGCGCGGGCAGTGTGCGGGCTAACCAGTTCCAGGTCGGAGGGGTCTATGGGGGAGCCGGAGCGGCAGATGACGCGGGTGCTTTTGGTGTTCGGCACGCGGGCGCGAATTTCATCTTCCATTTCCACTTTGTCTTTGTCTGCCAAAATGGCGATGGCGGGTTTCTTTTGGTTGGCGTTGGCTTCCACCAGTTCCGCAATGACAGTGAAGACCTGTGGTGACCAACCGAGGATGACGGTGTGGTTTTGCTCCAGCACAAGAGAGCGCCCTTTACGCAGGTCGTCCAACTTGCTTTCTACGGCGCTACCCAGCACGCCGATGAGGGTGCTGATGATGAAAACGCCGCCCAGGGTGGGGAGAACGAACATCAGCAGACGAAAACCCCAGCCTTCATCTCCGCCCATGGTACCGGCATCCATCGTGCGCATAAGGCTGAGCCAAATCGCCTCCATAAACGGGACGGGTTCTGCGCCCGCCGGGGCAAGGATGCGTCCGCCCAGGGACATGAGCGCGGCAGAGAAAAGGATGATGACGATGGAAAAAATGGCTAACATACCAATCATGGCGGGGG
>DYNS01000006.1 GCA_020720965.1 Anaerolinea sp.
CCGGTTGGTTGACCATGCCCGAAAAGCCAAACGCCGCGCTGCGAATGGCTTCGGCGGCGAAGAGATTCATCTGTGCGATGCGGGAGGGGGAGGGGGGTTTCTTCATGGGCGCTTTCTTTCATAACCCCGCGCGTTTGAAGAGTCCAAAGACATCCACAATCAGGGCGACCTGCCCATCGCCCAAAATGGCGGCGCTGGAAATTCCGGCAAGTTCGCCTACCAACGCACCCAGAGGTTTGACGATGACTTCTTCTTCTCCGAGCAGGGCATCCACCATCAGACCCAGGCGCTGCTTGCCGGTCTGAACGACTACCGCGTACACCTGCCGGGTTTGGCGGGCAGGCGGCGAGCCGAAGATTTCTGCCAGGCTTGCCAAGGGCAGGACGCTGTTCCGTAAAACGGTGACAGGTTTTTGGTCCAGTTGCTGAATGTCGGCGGAATCTAACCGCAGGGTTTCGGTAATCATCACCAGCGGGATGGCGTAAATGGTCTGTTCCACCCGTACCAGCAGGGCGGGGATGATGGCGAGGGTGAGGGGCAGGATGATGTGGAAGGCGGTTCCCTCCCCTGGGCGGGTTTCCACCCGAATGGAGCCGTTGACCCGCTGAATGTTGGCGCTGACAATGTCCATGCCCACGCCCCGCCCGGAAATATCGGTGACGCGGGCGGAGGTGGAAAGTCCCGGCAGGAACATCAGGTCGGTGGCTTGTTGGGGGCTAAGGTTGGCGGCTTCTTCGGGGGAGAGCAGACCTTTGGCGATGGCTTGCTGTTTTAGGGCTTCTCCGTTTACGCCGCCGCCGTCATCCTGCACGGTGATGAGGATGCTGCCTTGTTCGTGCCGGGCGCAAAGCCGAATTTTGCCCCGCTCTGGTTTTCCGGCGGCGCGGCGCAAGGCGGGGGGTTCTATGCCATGGTCTACGGCATTGCGGAGCAGGTGAATGAGGGGGTCGTTAATTTCCTCGATGATGGAGCGGTCTATTTCGGTTTCTTCGCCTTCCAGCGCCAGGTCTATGGATTTGTTCACTTTTTGCGCCATGTCGTGTACCATGCGCGGGAATTTGGCAAAGACGTTGGAGACGGGCAGCATTCGTATTCGCATCACTTCTTCTTGCAGTTGGTCGGTGATGCGCCCCAGGTGAGTGATGGTTTCGTTAATTTGGTCGTAGTTGCTGTTAAGGCGGGTGAGGCGGCTGTGAATGCGCTTCAGGCGGTTGCGGTCGGTTATCAGCTCTCCCACCAGGTTCATCAGGTTGTTCAGGCGTTCCACGTTGGTTCGCACGGTCAGGTCGGCGCTGCGCCTGCCGTTGTTGCGATTCTGAAAGGCGGGGGCGGGCGGGTTGGGTTCTTCTGGCGGGGCGAGGGGGTTTTGCAAAAAGGTAAGCAGCGCCTGGGCGTTTTCCTGCGCTGGGGCGGCGCAGGTTTGCCCGCTTTCCACCTCGCCGCGCAGTTCCCGCAGGGTATCCACCGTTTGCAGGCAAAGGCGAATGAGGGCGGGGCTGACCGGCAGGCTGTTCTTCCTTAATCCGTCCAGAGCGGTTTCCAGGGCATGGGTGAGTTCCGTCATGCGGGTATGACCAATCATCCCGCTCATGCCTTTGATGGTGTGTGCAGAGCGGAAGATGCTTTGCAACAGGTCTGGGTCGCGGCTGCCGCCTTCCAACTGCAACAGAATATCCTCCAGCGATTGCAAATGTTCGTCCGCTTCCGCCAGGAAAATGGGCAATTCTTCGGGGCTGATGTCAAATTGAATTTGCATAAAATTCTCGCAGGGCAGGCATCTTTGCTTCACAAGATAGCACCGCCTTGCCCCGGCTTCTGTAAATGTGCCGTAAAGACAAACCAAAAAAGGGGTAAAAATCCCCGCTGCCTCTTACGTTGGTTTAACGCCCTTTGGGTACAATGCCTCCATTCCAAATTTCCCTGCCGGAGACACACCATGACCGATTCCCCTTCCTCTGCCCAAACCTTCACCTTCAAAGCCGAAACCAAACAACTGCTCAACATCCTCATCCATTCCCTTTACAAAGACCGGGAGGTCTTTTTGCGGGAACTGCTTTCCAACGCCTCGGATGCTCTCAACCGCCTGCGCTTTACCATGCTCACCGAGCAAAACGTGCTGGACAAAGAAACCCCCCTCGCCATTCGCATCCACGTCGATAAGGATGCCCGCCTGTTGACGATAGAAGACAGCGGTATTGGCATGACCCGCCAGGAACTGATGGACAGCCTGGGGACGATTGCCCAATCGGGTGCGCGTAAGTTTATGCAAGCCGCCCAACAAACCAACACCGAATTTTCCCGCCTCATTGGTCAATTTGGGGTTGGGTTTTACTCGGTCTTCATGGTGGCAGATTGGGTGCGAGTCACCTCCCGCTCTTACAAGCCGGAAGAAAGCGCCGCCTCCTGGTACGCCACCGGCGAAGACGAATATCAGATAGAAGCGGCGGAAATGCCCTCGCGCGGCACCAAAATCGAAATCCACCTGAAGGAAGATGCCGAAGAGTTTGCCGAAGAATACCGGCTGCGAAACATCATCCAAAAACACTCCGACTACATCGGCTTCCCCATCACCCTGGGGGCGGAGGAAAAACCCATCAACAAACAGACCTCCCTCTGGCGCACCCCTCGCAGCGAAATCACTCCGGAGCAATACCAGGACTTCTATCGCCAGCAAACCCTGGAGTTTGAAGAACCCCTCCTCAGCCTGCACAGCGTCAGCGATGCCCCGGTGCAGTTATATGCTCTTTTGTTTGTGCCAGCCAAAGGCGAGCGCGGCGTTTTCTCCCTCCGCAAAGAGGACGGGCTAAAACTCTACTCCCGCAACATCCTCATAGACGAATACAACAAAGACCTGCTGCCAGAATACCTGCGCTTTGTGCAAGGCGTAGTTGATTCGGAAGACCTGCCCCTCAACGTCTCCCGTGAAACCGTGCAATCCAGCGGACTGATGCCCCGCCTGAAGAAAGTCGTCACTAACGCTCTCTTCAAAGAGTTGGAAGCCCTCGCCAAAAACGACCCCGAAAAATACCAAACCTTCTGGCTGGAATTTGGCAACTACCTGAAACAAGGCATTGCCAGCAACGCCGCCGAAACCGAGAAAATACAATCCCTCCTGCGCTTTCACACCACCCAGCAGCCCGAAACCTGGTCCTCGCTGGAAGAATACACCGCCCGAATGCCGGAAAGCCAAAAAACCATCTACTACCTGGTGGGCGAAGACCTGCAAACCCTGCGCCAAAGCCCGCATCTGGATGCCTTCACTGCCCAAAATATCGAAGTCCTGTTGCTGACCGATGCAATGGACTCGTTTATGCTGATGGGTCTGCACCAATACAAAGACTACCCCCTGCAGAGCGCCTCTACCGCCGACCTGCCGGAATCTCCCGCCGCCCCGGATGCTCCCGCCCCGGAAAAAATGCCCGAACCAGACCTGGAAAGCCTCCTCGCCCGCTTTAGAGAAACCCTGGGCGAAAAAGTGCAGGAAGTGCGCCCCAGCGCCCGCCTCTCTCAATCGCTTGCCCGGCTTGTAGACCCGGAAGGAGCGCCCAACCCGGAACTTCAGCGGGTGTATAAATACCTGGGCAAAGAGTTTGAAACATCCAAAAAGATTTTGGAACTCAATCCCGCTCACCCCCTGCTAAAAAGCCTGCCCAACCTGGCGCAAAACCCCGGCTTGCAAACCCTGCTCATCGAACAGATTTACGAAAGCGCCCTGCTCGCCGAGGGGCTGCACCCCAACCCCGCCGGAATGGTGGAAAGGGTGCAAAAAATTATGGAAGCCGCCCTGCAAGCCAACGCCTGAGATTGGCTGTAGCAGGGGAAAAGCCTCTCACCCATCTGCTCTAAAAAACACCCTCTCCACGTCGGGGAGGGTGTTTACACAAGTGCAAGGAGAATCGATGAATCTGAGTCCCTACCACCCCAACCAGACCCAAGAAATTCAAAACCTTTTTACGGCGGTTTTCACCGCATCCGAAGGGCAGTCCGAAGGTATTCTAATTGGAACCCTGGCGTATGAACTCATCACCCAGACGGAGGAGAAAGACCTGCGCGGATTTGTTGCCACTGAAGCGGAAAAAATAGTCGCCTGCATTTTCTTCAGCCGCCTTACTTTTGAGAGTGATATTCGTGCCTTCATCCTATCCCCGGTTGCGGTACATACCGAATATCAGGGAAAAGGTATTGGGCAGCAGTTGATTCGCTACGGAATAGAGCAGATGAAGGCGGAGGGGGTTCAGCTGCTGATGACCTATGGCAACCCGAATTACTATGTCAAAGTTGGCTTTCATCCGGTGCAGGAAGATGTCATCCCGGCTCCTTTGCGCCTCGCTTATCCAGAAGGCTGGCTTGCTCAATCCCTGGTTAGCCCTTCGGTGCAGCCTATTCCAGGTGCATCCTCTTGCGTAAAAGCCCTGAGCAAACCGGAATATTGGTAAAAGGAAACTCCTCTGCTCCGAACAATCCATCCGCACAAAAAACATGAAACCGGTTTCACTTTACAGTGTCTGGACAACTGCCCCATTCAGGCAGATGCCCCCGCCTTTTGTTATATAATTTTGCTACCCGAAAGCGGATTTTTCATTACCCCCACTTCTCTCTAGCCCAAAAAACCGCCAGGGACTCGAAATTCTGAAGTTTTTTCCACTCCATGCAGGTTAAGAAAGGCGGTTGCCATGGCTGACCTATGGCAGGAAACAGGTCTGTTGCTGGAAAAGCAGGCGGGAGATTGGGCATACCAGATTGCAGCGCGACAATATGAGGCAAGGGGTACGTGCGCCTCCACGCTGCAAAGCGAAAAAAGCGTCCGCGATATTCAATATCACCTTGCATATCTCTCGCAAGCCATGCGTTGCAACTCCCCTCTCCTCTTTGCGGAGTACAACGCCTGGTGTAACACCCTTTTTCATCACCTCGGCTTTTCCGACCAGGTATTGCCTCAGACTTTGCAATCCATGCGCCAGGTTTTTGCTCATCACCTGCCGTTTGCCCAGGCGGAGGCGCTTTTAACCTTTATGGATGAAGCCGAACAGCAGGCTCTGGCGCTCTCTCCCGCCGAGCCTCCCACCTTTCTCCCGGAGGGTGCGCCCCTGCTGGAGATTGCCCGCGCCTATCTTGCTGCCTTGCTTGCCCGCCAACATGCCCGCGCAAGAGAAATCATTTTTGACGCTCTTCGTCAGGGGGTGGAGATTCGCCTTCTATACTTGCAGGTTTTTCAGCCGGTGCAGCGCGAAATTGGGCGGCTCTGGCATCTCCATCGCATTAGCGTAGCCCAGGAACACTCCGCCACTGCCATTACCCAGGTGGTGATGGCACAGTTGTATCCTTACCTCTTCTCCAACCCCGCGCCCCGGCGTGGAAAGTCGGTGGTTGTTGCCTGTGTGGGCGGGGAACTGCACGAGCTGGGGGCGCGTATGTTGGCAGATTTTTTTGAAATGGACGGCTGGGATAGTCACTTTTTGGGCGCAAATACCCCATCCCCAAGCATACTCGAAACCGTAGAAGCCGAATCACCAGAGTACCTGTGCGTTTCCGTCACCAACCCCATGAACGTAGGCGCGGCGGCACAGGTCATCTCCCTGTTGCAAAACTCCTCTCATGCCCGAAAAACCCGCGTGATGGTGGGGGGCTACCCGTTCAACCTCGTCCCTGGGCTATGGAGGCAAATCCACGCCGATGCCTACGCCCCGGATGCCCTCGCCGCCCTGGAAGTTGCCCGTCATTTCCTGCCCGAAAATGGAGCCATCCGCTATGATTCAGCCGCCGCCCTTCAGCCAGGATGACTTTGACGAGATAACCCGCCTCAACAATCAGTTGGTCAACATGCAGCGCCAACTGGCAAAACGCAACGCCGAGCTGCTGCGTCTGAAGAACAACCTGGAAGAGATGGTACAAACCCGTACCGCCGCCCTTAGGGAGGAACTACAGCAAAAAGCCCGCACGCAAGAAACCCTCAGCCAGGTTCGCGCCCGGCTGGAGACGATTTTTCGGGTTTCGCCGTTGGCGGTAATGCTTTTGGATAACAGAGGCAGGGTTCAGTTGTGGAATCCCGCGGCGGAGCGCATCTTTGGTTGGTCGGCGGAAGAAATCATCGGTAAGCCGAATCCAATCGTCCCACCCCATAAAGAAGAGGAATACCGCGCCCTGAGCGAGCGGGTACAACAGGGTGAGACTTTGGTAGAGCAGGAAGCCCTGCGTCAGCGCAAGGACGGCAGCCCGGTAACGGTTTCCATCTCCTCCGCCGCCATTTTTGATTCGGAAGGCAGCCTTACCGGGCGCATGGCAATCTTTGCCGATATTACCCAGCGCAAACAAACCGAACTTGCCCTGCAAGAGAGCGAAGAAAAATTCCGTAGCGTCATTGCCCAGGCAAATGACGGCATTCGCCTGGTGGACGAAAACGGACTGATTTGTGAGTGGAACCAGGCGATGGAGCGTATTACCGGGCAAAAACGGGCAGACGTGATGAGAAAACCCTTTCCGCAGGTCAGTTTACTCAACCTGCCCCAATCCCTGCGTACCCCGGAGCGTGTGCAGGCGTTTAAGACCCTCATCCAAAAATACTTGCAACCTGGGCAGGAAATCCCCATTTTTGCCCAAACCGAATACGAAATAGAGCACGTGGACGGTTCCCGCCGGGTTGTGCAGACCACCGTTTCCAAAATTAGCACCTCCCACGGCGTTCTGGTTTGCGGCATCCTGAGAGATGTAAGCGAACTGAAGCAGCGCCAGGATGAACTAAACCTTGCCAACCAGGAACTCGCCCGTGCTTACGACCTGACCCTGGAAGGCTGGGCGCGCGCCCTGGAGATGCGCGAACACGAAACTGCCGGGCATAGCAAACGGGTGATGGAACTGACTCATCGCCTGGGCGAAAAAATGGGATTGACACCTCAGGCGTTAGCGCACCTCAAACGCGGCGCTCTTCTGCACGATATTGGCAAAATGAGCATCCCCGATTCCATCTTGCTCAAACCCGGCAAACTCACCCCGCAAGAGTGGCAGGTGATGAAACTGCACCCCCAACATGCCTACGACATGCTCTCCGCCATCCCCTACCTGCAACCCGCGCTGGATGTACCCTACTGTCATCACGAGCGATGGGATGGTTCCGGCTACCCGCGTGGCTTGCGCGGCGAAGAAATTCCCTTCTCTGCCCGCATTTTTGCAGTAGTAGATGTTTGGGACGCGCTGACGATGGACCGTCCCTACCGCTCCGCCTGGAGCGAGCAAGAAACATGCGCTTACCTCCAACAAGAAGCCGGAAGCCTCTTCGACCCGGCGGTTGTCTCTGCTTTTGTAAAGATGAGACAGGAAGAACAAGCCGCCCCGTATGGCATTACAATACCCTCATGCCCTCCCCCGTCCTGCTGACCAAAATCACCCCCCCGCCCCCTGGCGCAAACATTTTGCCCCGCCCGCGCATCTTACGCGCCTTGCAGCCAGCTTATCAGCGCCGCCTCACCCTCCTGCAAGCCGGAGCAGGCTACGGTAAAAGCGTGGCTCTTGCCGAGTTCTCCCGCGCCCAGGAGGGGGTCATCTGGTATCAGGCAGCGGCAGAAGATAACGACCCCCTCGTCTTTCTCCTCCACCTCAACCACGCCATCCGCCAGGCATTCCCCACCCTGTCAGACCTACCCCTGGAGACCCTGCAACACTGGGACGGAACCCAATCCCCCCTCCCCTGGCGCGACCTCACCGACCAGACCCTCAACGCCCTCAGCGCCCTGCCCTCCCCCGCCCTGCTCCTCCTGGATGACGCGCACCTCCTTCTCGAAAACGGCGAAATCCCCCACCTGCTAGACCGTCTCATTGGGCGCGCCCCCCAACCCTTTCACATTCTCCTGGCTGGCAGACCCACCCTGCGCCTGCCCTCCCTCTCTCACTGGCGGGCGCGGGGCGAAGCCGCCCCGCTGGAACAATCCACCCTTGCCTTCACCCCCCAAGAAATTTCTGCGCTTTTTGCCGCCCAATACCGCCTGGAATTGAGCACGGAAGAAGTGCAGCGCCTTGCCCAATACACCGAAGGCTGGGCAATTGCCCTGCAACTCGCCTGGCAAAACCTGCGCCGCCAACCCGGCTGGCAGCCCCCCGCCCCCCTCAGCGACTCGCAAGAAGCCCTCTTCGACCTTCTCACCCGCGAAGTGCTGGACCAACAACCCGCAGACGTGCGCCATTTCCTCCTCCTCACCGCCACCCTGCGCGAACTCAACCCCGCCGCCTGCAACCACCTCCGCGCCGAAACCGACTCGCACGCCATGCTCGCCTATCTGCGCCGCCAGGACCTCTTCCTCACCGAATCGGCGGGCGGCGTTTTGCACTACCACCCCATCTTCCACGACTTTCTTCGCGCCCATCAGCCCCCCGCCCAGCGCCCCGCCTGGCATCAGAGCGCCGCCGCTTATTTTTTGCAACACAACGACCCGGAAGCCGCCCTTTACCACCTTTGGCAAGCCGGTCAGTGGCAGCCTATGGCAGAAATGCTCGATTCCTACGCCGCCACCCTCCTCGCCGCGGGTCGCCTCGACAACCTCGGCTCCTACCTTGCCCTGCTCCCCCCCGAAACCCTGCTTCAGCGCCCTGGGCTTTTATTCACCCTGGGAGACCTCGCCCGTCTGCACAGCCGCTTTGAAGAAGCCCAGGGCTGGTACAAACAAGCCGAAGCCCTTTGGCGTGCCCGCAGCCAGCCGGATGGCATCGCCCGCGCCCTGCGAGGGCAAGCCCGCGTCTACCTCGATACCGTCAACCCCGCCGCCGCCGAGCGCCTGCTGGAAGAAGCCCTGCGCCTGAGCGATGGCTTTGAAGACCGCGAATCCCAGGTGCGCCTGTACGAACTGCTGGCAGAAAATAAGCTCAACGCCGGGCATCCCCAAGAAGCCGAGCGCCTGCGCCAACGCGCCGAAGAACTGCGCCTGGCAGGACCCAGCAACGACTCGCTCCTCTTCCGCGTTCTGCTCCGCACCGGCAGGCTGGCAGAAGCCCGTCAGGGGCTGGAAGAACTGGCAAAAACCGAACAAACCAACCCATCCCCCACCCCCCGCGCTCACCGCGAAACCCTGCTCCTGCTCTCTCTCATCTACTCCCTCACCGGCAGGCGCGAAGAAGCCCTTGCCGCCGCCGAAGAAGGCGCCCGGCGTGGCGAAGAACTTAAATCCCCCTTTGTAACTGCCGTAGGTTGGATGCGCCAGGGACACGCCCTCGCCCTGCTGGAAGACGACCGCGCCGAAGCCGCCTACCAGCAATGTGTAGAAATCAGCCGCAGCCTCTCCGTGCCTCGCCTGCGGGTGGAAGCCAATTGGGGCTTATGTCGCTTCTACGGCTACCGGGGAGATTTAACCCGTGCCCAACTCTGCGCCCAGGAAGCGGTGGAAATCGCCACCCAGGCAGGGGACGAATGGATAGCCTCCCTCACCCGCCTGACGATGGGCGCAAGTCTGACCCTGGCAAAACGCTACGAAGCCGCCCAGGAATGGCTCACCCGCGCCGCCTCCGGCTTTTTGGAATGTTCCGACCCGTTTGGGCGCGCCGCCGCCGGGTTATGGCTCTCCCTGCTCTTTTTTCAGCAGCGCCAAAACACCCGTTTGACGCAAACCTTGCCTTCCGCCCTCGCCCTGCTCGCCGCCGGAGATTACGGCTTCCTGCCCACCCGCGCCTCCCTGCTGGGCGCGCCAGAAGAACGCATCTTCTTCCCCCTCCTGCTGCACGCCCGCCAAAACGGGTGGGAGGCGGCTTACGCCCAACGTCTGCTGGAAGAATCCGGTTTGCCCGCTTTGGAACGTCACCCCGGCTACCGGCTGCGGGTGCAAACTCTGGGCAATTTTCACGTCTGGCGCGGACGGGAGGAAATTCCCGCCAACGCCTGGCGGCGCGAAAAAGCCCGTCAGCTCTTCCAAATTCTGCTTGCTCAACACGGCAACCCCATCAACCGCGACCAGATGAGCGAATTGCTGTGGCCCGAAGCCGACCCCCTCACCGCTGGACGAAACTTCAAGGTCACGCTCAACGCCCTGTATCAGGTTCTGGAACCAGAACGCGACCCCGGCTCCGAATCCGCTTTCATCGGCAGGGACGAATCCGCCTACTTTTTGCGCCCCGGCGCGGATACTTGGCTGGATTCGGAAGAGTTTTCTCGCCTGCTCAAAGCGGGCAAAACCGCCCCCGCCCTAGCGCTATACACTGGCGAATACTTGCCCTCCGCCCTGTACGAACCCTGGGCAGCCGAAGAACGCGAGCGTTTGGCAAGCCTGTTTTTGGAGCACGCCGACCGTTTAGCCGTCTCCCTGCTGGAGCAGGGCAATTACCAGGCAGCCATAGACCTTTGCCAGCGCATTTTGGCGCAAGATAACTGTTGGGAGCGTGCCTACCGCCTGTTAATGCAAGCCTATCACGCCCTCGGCGACCGGGGACAAGCCGTCCGCGCCTACCAACGCTGCGCCCAAACTCTCCGCGCCGAGTTGGACGTTACCCCCTCCGCCGAAACCGAGCGCCTTTACCGCCTCGTCAGCGGGCGGGAGGGTTAGGGGGTGTTGCAGAAGGTATCCCACAATTGCAGGGCGGGCTTGGGGCTTTTGCCGTCTTTCTCTTGTAAGCCGGTGGAGACGAAATATCCCAGTGTTTCTATATCGTTTGCGGGCGCGCCCTGCTGACGAAAGAAGCGGGCGTAAGAACCGTTATCCAGGTCGCTGAAGAGCAAGTAAACCCAAAATTCCAATCTTGTGCCAAGTTGTGTGTGAACCGCGTTTAGATAGTCTACCTGGTCTTGGGGTGTGCCGGGCAACGCTCTGGTTGGGCGTGAGGGAAACCCTCCTTCGGCGACTGCCAGGGGCTTGATGGTGTGTGTAAGTAAGGGGGTGTAGTAGTCGGCGGGGATTTCTGCTGCGGTGCGGTAGGCAATGAAAGGGTAGGAAGAAATTGCCCACAGGTCGAGATACGGTTCAAATTGTTCCACTTGCTCCCACTTCACTTGGCGCGGTTCGCCGCCTTCGCCGGTCAGGTTGTTGAGTTGTTCCCACTGAAAGGTGACAAAGACCTGGGTTTGGGGCGCTTCGGCTTTGATGGCTTGATAGGTTTCGCGGTACAGGCTGAGGAAGGGTTCAACCTCGGCGGGATAGGTTTCCAGGTAGGTATTAATTTCCGAAGCAAGACCAAGATAGGGTGGGTGAAATTCCCGCAAAACACGCAGGGTGTAGTTTTTATAGGCGGTGCGCACATCCGGGTTGCTAAAGGAGGCTTGCCAGCCTTCCGGCAGTCCGGCGAATTCGCGCCGATTTAGCCCGTTGAGCGGGTCTATGACGTAGATGCTTTCCAGATTGTGTACGAGAGCCAAACTGTGTGCGTTTTTCATATCTGTCACAGTCTGCGACTCGCCCTCCGCGCTGTGCTGAAAATCCTGCCAGGGAATTTTGTCTTGTACCAGGATGATTTCGGCATGTTCGCCCATGGCGCGGTAGTGCGCGAAGAGGCTTTCCATGGAAACCTGGGGCGGGGTAGGGAAAAAGCCGCAGGCGAGATGGTCGCTAGCGAAGATGGACGCTTCCGGGGTGTAGGCCGGGTCGGGGAAGGGGGAGACGCTTTTTCCGCAGGCGAGGGCGGTGAGCAGGAGCAACATGGGGAGGAAGGCAGGTTTGGGCATGGCGGAATTTTACCGTGTAACCCGCCCGTATCCGCCCTGCGCTACACTGCAACCGATGACCGCCCCCGAACCCCCCACCATCGACTCCTTCATCCTGCGCTTTGTCACCGACCCGGAAACCCAAACCTTTCGGGGTGAAATTCGGCATGTGCAAAGCGGGGAAGAACTTTCTTTCACCCGCTGGCAGGATGCCGAAGCCTTTCTGTTCGGCTTTGTGCCGGGGCAATCATCTTTGACGAATGACAGCGAGCAGCCAGACAAAACCAGCCGCTGACCCCTGCCACTAACCACTGACCACTGGAGACAAACCATGACCAGACACCCCCAAATTCTCGCCACTGGCAGTTATGTGCCGGAACGAATTGTGACCAACGCCGAAGTGGACGCGCTGATGGGCGCTTCCACTTCGGAATGGCTGCTCGCCAACGTGGGCATCCGCGAGCGCCGTTGGATGTCGCCGGAGCAGGTGACCTCCGACCTGATTGTGGAAGCCTCGCAAAAGGCGCTTGCTCGTGCCGGAATTTCCGCCGCCGACCTGGATTTGGTCATCGTCTCCACCGACACACCGGATTACCTCTCCCCCTCCACCTCGGTTGTGGTGCAGCACAAACTCGGCGCGGAAAAAGCGGGTTGTTACGATGTCAATTCTGCCTGCGCCGGTTGGGTGACGGCGTTAGACCAGGGCGCACGCTATCTGCTGACCGAACCGGCGATGAAGTATGTGCTGGTGGCGGGCGGCTATGGCATGAGCCGCTACATTGACCTGACCGACAAAAAAACCGCCAACCTGTTTGCAGATGGCGCAGGGGCGGTGATTTTGGGCGTGGGGGCGCAGCCCGGCTTCTTAGCCAGTAACCTGCTGGCAGTTGGCTCCTTTCACGATGCGCTGGGAATCTACACGGGCGGTACGGCTCGCCCTGCCAGTGTGGAAAATGTCGCTGCTTTTGGCGCTCCCAAAGTGGAGTTTGTCAAAAAATTCCCTAAAACCTTCAACACCGAATACTGGCCCCGTCTCATGCAGGGCGCACTCGATAAAGTCGGGCTGACCTTTGACGACATTCATCATTTTTACTTTACCCAACTCAACCTGCGAACTATTGAATCGATGATGGAACTCATTGGGCAGCCCCTCTCCAAAACTCATTGGGTGATGGATAAATGGGGTTACACCGGCTCGCCCTGCGTGGTGATGGCACTGGATGATGCCATTGCCCAGGGCAAGGGACCTAAGCCCGGCGAAAACATCCTCTTCTGCGCCAGCGGCGGCGGAATCACCATGGCGGCATCTGTTTGGACAGTGACAGCGGACAGTGACAGTGGACAGTGACGGGAGTTTAGGATGACAGAAACGGTGCAAAGTTACAAGGATTTGATTGCCTGGCAAAAAGCAATGGAAATCGCCAAAAAAGTGTATGTCCTCACTGCCAAATTTCCGAAAACTGAACTGTATGGACTGGCAAACCAGATGCAGCGAGCGGCGGTCTCCATCCCCTCCAATATTGCAGAAGGGCAGGCTCGCCAGCATCCGGGCGAATTTCGTCAATTTTTGCACATTGCGCTTGGCTCTGCCGCCGAACTTGATACTCAACTCCTTTTGGCGATAGAATTTGGTTACGCTCTTGAATCTGACGTGCAGCCTCTCTTTGACCTGATTGTGGAAACCCGAAAAATTATCTACGGCATCCTCCGCAAACTCAAACAACCCCAACCTTCCCATCTACCCACTGACACTATTATGGACTATCTCACTCGGCGCGAACTATACTCCCCCGAAAAGCTAGCCTTCATCGATTCCGGTAAAACCCCCGAATGGCGGCTCACCTACCGGCAAGCCAATCAACGCGCCAACAAACTGGCGAATTGGCTCCAAAGTCAGGGTGTTGCCAAAGGCGACCGGGTCGCCATCCTCGCCCGCGATGGAATCGAACACCTCGACACCTTCTTCGCCTGCGCCAAACTTGGCGCGGTGCATACCGCCCTCAATTGGCGGCTGAATTGGCACGAGCTGCTGGAAATTTTTCAATACACCACCCCGAAAATTCTAATTTTCTCCGAAGACTTCCGCGAAAGCGTGGAGCAACTCACGGCGCACTTTTCACTTATCACTTGTCACTTAGATGGCTCCGGCATCCCTGGCAGCCTGCCCTTTGAAGCCACCCTGCAAGCCTCGCCGGATACCCCCGTTACCTGCCAAACCCTGCAAGCCGAAGATATTGCCGCCCTCATCTTCACCGGCGGCACAACCGGCGCTCCCAAAGCCGCGCAGGTCTCGCACCGTATGATTGCCTGGAACACCCTCAACACCGTCATTCACGACCTCACTCACAACGATATTTACCTCAACGTCTTTCCGCTCTTTCACACCGGCGGGCTGTTTGTTTACACCCTGCCCCAGGTCATTTTCGGCGGCACAACCATTCTCATCCGCGCCTTTGACCCCGCCCAGGTGTTGGATTTGCTCCAGCGCGAAAAAGTGACCGTCTTCGCCGCCGTGCCGACCATGTATCAGATGCTGACCACCGCCCCCAACTGGCAAAGCGCCGACCTTTCCGCGCTGCGTTTTTGTACCTCCGGCGGCGCTCCCCTGCCTATTCCCCTCATTGAAAAATACACCGCCGAGAAGGGCATCCGCTTTAAGCAGGGCTTTGGCATGACGGAGTTTGGACCCGGCATCTTTGCCCTCGCCCCGGAAGATGCCATCCGCGAAGCCGGTTCCATCGGCAGACCCAACTTTTTTGTAGATGCCCAAATTGTGGACGAAATGGGCAACTTTTTGGGCGCGGACGAAGAAGGCGAACTCGTCCTCAAAGGCGAATCATCCTGCTCCGGCTACTTCAACAACCCCGAAGCCACCGCCGCCGCTATTGACGCACGCGGCTACTTCCACACCGGCGACATTGCCCGCTTTGACAGCGAAGGCTATTTTTACATCGTAGACCGCAAAAAAGATATGTTCCTTAGCGGCGGCGAGAATGTTTACCCCGCCGAAATTGAAAAGGTCATGTATCAGCACCCTGCCGTGCATCAATGCGCCGTCATCGGCGTACCAGACCCCAAATGGGGCGAGGTCGGCAAAGCCTGTGTCGTCCTTAAACCCGGCGCAACCCTCACAGAAGCGGAATTGCTTCAATTCCTGAGCGAGCGCCTGGCAAAATACAAAGTCCCCAAATTTGCCATCTTCATCCCCTCCCTGCCCATCTCCGCCGCCGGGAAAATTTTGAAGCGCGAATTGAGGGATAGTTACAGTGGATAGTGACAGAAAACTACATCCACTGACACTACCCACTACCCACTGACACCGAAAGGAGTCCCCATGTCCATCATCCCCACCCTGCCCGGCATCACCTCCCAGATGATTGCCACTCCCCGCTTGCAAACTCACGTCCTCTTCAGCGGGGAGGAGGACGGCACGCCCGTCCTCTTTCTGCACGGCAACGCTTCTTCCGCCACCTTTTGGGAAGAGCAAATGCTTCTCCTCCCTGCCGGTTTTCGCGGCATCGCCCCCGACCTGCGCGGTTACGGCGACACCGAAGACCAACCGATAGACGCGACTCGCGGCATGGCTGATTGGGTCGAAGACATCCTCGCCCTGTTGGATGCCCTTGGCGTGGAGAAAACCCACCTGGTTGGTCATTCCATGGGCGGGACTCTCGTCTTCAACCTGGTCGCCGCTGCCCCGGCGCGGATACTCACCGGAACAGTCGTCAACCCCGGCTCCCCCTATGGTTTCGGCGGCTCCAAAGGCGTGGAGGGCATCCCCTGCTACGGAGACTGCGCCGGTTCCGGCGGCGGCATCGTCAACCCGGAATTCCCCAAACTCATGGCAGCCGGAGACCGCTCCTCCGACAATCCCCAAGCCTCCCCCCGCGTGGTCATGAACTCCTTCTACTGGAAACCGCCCTTCACCCCCGCCCGCGAAGAAGACCTGCTCACCTCCCTGATGAGCGAAAAAGTGGGATCGGAAAAATACCCCGGCGATTTTGTTCCCTCCGCCAACTGGCCCAACGTTGCCCCCGGAAAATTCGGACCCATCAATGCCCTCTCCCCTAAGTACGTTGCCGACTCGGTCCAAAAATTTATCACCGCCGACCCCAAGCCCCTCATGCACTGGGTGCGCGGCGACTCGGACATGATAGTCTCCGACAATTCCTTCTTCGACTTCGGCACTCTCGGCAAAATGGGCTTTGTCCCCGGCTACCCCGGCGAAGAAATTTACCCCCCGCAGCCGATGGTCAGCCAAACCCGCCACGTTTTGCAGCAATATGGCAACTACCAGGAGACTGTCATCGCCGAAACCGGCCACAGCCCCTTCATCGAAAAATCGCAAGAATTTGCACAAATCTTGTCAGTGACAGTGGATAGCGGACAGTAACAGTAACAGCCCCCATCCCCGACTATTGCCGCTCCTCACTTATCACTTTCCACTTTCCACTTATCACCTGCCACTGACAAAGGAGTCCCCATGCCCACCACCTCCCTGCCTCGCGGCGTAGCCATTATTGGCGCGGGAATGTCCAAATTTGGCGCATTCCCAGAGAAAAACAGCCGCGACCTCTTTGTAGAAGCCTACAAAGACCTGCTCGCCAGCGTAGAAAAAGGCTTTGACCCTCGCCAAATCGAATCCTTCTACCTCGGCAACTTCTCCAGCGACCTCTTTGAGCATCAAGCCCACATGGCTCCCCTGCTCGCGGATGCCGTTGGGCTAACCCCCATCCCTGCCGCCAGGGTGGAAAACGCCTGCGCCAGCGGTGCAACTGCCCTCCGTCAGGGGGTTATGGCAATTGCCTCCGGCATGGCAGATGCCGTTCTCGTTGGCGGCGCGGAGAAAATGACCAACCTCCCCACCGCCGATGTCACCGACACCCTCGCCGCCGCCGCCGACATGGCATTTGAAATTTCGGCAGGCTTCACCTTCCCTGGTTTTTACGCTGCCATCGCCACCGCCTACATGGCAAAATACGGCATGAAGCCGGAACACCTGATGAATGTCGCCCTCAAGAACCACGAAAACGGCGCCCTCAACCCCAACGCCCAATTTGGCGTTACCATCCAAAAATGGATGGAAGGTCGGGTTGCTGCCGCCCTCAAAAAAGGCAAGCCCGCCCCCACCTGGCAAACTGTGATGGATTTCCTGCATGACGATTCTGCCAACCCCATGGTTGCCTGGCCCCTGCGGCTCTTTGATTGTTCCCCCATTACCGATGGCGCCTCCGCCCTGCTGCTTGTCCCCGCAGACCGGGCAAAAGACTACACCGACACCCCCATCTACATCACTGGCAGCGGGCAAGCCTCCGATTCTGCCCTGCACGACCGCGCCGACCTGACGGCTCTCCCAGCCGCCCAACGCGCCGCCGCCCAGGCGTACCAGATGGCGGGCGTAACGGCGCGGGATATTCGCATTGCCGAAGTGCATGACTGCTTCACCATTGCGGAAGTTGTCGCCACCGAAGACCTGGGCTTTTTTGCCCCCGGCGAAGGCTATCGCGCCGCCGAAGACGGAGTAACTGCCCGGGACGGGGCAAAACCCATCAACACCAGCGGCGGACTCAAATCCAAAGGGCATCCGGTGGGGGCTTCCGGCGTTGCCCAGGCGGTGGAAGTCTTCAAACAGATGCGTGGACAAGCCGGGGCAAGGCAGGTAAGCGGCGATGTTCCGCTGGCGCTCACCCACAATGTCGGCGCAACCGGCTCCACCTGCCTGGTTCACATTTACGAGCGAAAGGACTAACCGCCATGACCCCAGACCAACCCTCCCGCCCCTTTACGGCGGCTTCGTTCAATCAATACCTTGCCGAAGGCAAACTGATGGCTTCGCGCTGCGAAGGTTGCGGCGCAGTTCACCTGCCGCCGCGTGCCATCTGCCCCGCCTGCCACAGCGCCAACCTGCAATGGCAGGAAGAAAGCGACTCTGCGACCCTGGCAGCCTTTACCGTTATCTATGTCGCTCCCAGCGCCCAAATTGCCCTGGGCTACGGGCGGGAGAAGCCCTACCTCAGCGGCATTGTCCAAACCCCTGGCGGGCAAAAAATCAGCGCCCGAATCGAAGGCTTCGACCCGCTCCAGCCCGAAAGCATTCACGTTGGCGCTCCCCTCCAGCGTGTATCCGATTCCCCAGCCCTCACCTACCGCGCTGTAACCGAAGCGTAACCGGGATAATGGATAGTTGCTAGTCGTCAGTTACAGAAAACTGACACCACTAACCACTACCCACTGTCCACTGACACTGTCCAACACCCACTGAAAGGATTTTCACCATGCGTATGAAAGAAAAAGTTGTCCTCGTCACCGGCGGGGCGGCAGGGATTGGTAAAGCCACCGCCCTGCGCTTTGCCGAAGAAGGCGCAACCGTTGTTATTTGCGACCTGAATGAAGCCGCTGCACAAGAAACTCTCGCCCTGCTGGGCGAGAAAGCCGCCTTTTACAAGGTCAACGTTGCCAGTCGCGCCGATGTGCAAGCCTGGGTGGACGCGGTGAAGGAAAAGTTCGGGCGGGTGGATGTGCTGGTAAACAACGCCGGAATTTTGCGGGACGGGCAACTGATTAAATTCAAAGAAGGCGCTCTCGTGGGGCAAATGGCAGAAGCCGAGTTTGACGCGGTCATTTCCGTCAACCTTAAGGGCGTGTTCAACTGCACCCAAGCCGTTGCCCCGCTCATGGCGGCGCAAAAGGGCGGGGTTATCCTCAACGCCACCTCCATTGTGGGGCTGGATGGTAACTTTGGGCAAACCAACTATGTCGCCGCCAAAGCGGGCGTCATTGGCATGACCAAAGTTTGGGCGCGGGAACTGGGCAAGTTCGGTATCCGCGTTAATGCCGTTGCCCCGGGATTTACCGCCACCGAAATGGTGACCGCGATGCCGGAAAAAGTGCTGGACGGCATGAAAGCTCGCACTCCCCTCGGTCGGCTGGGCGAACCGCGCGACATCGCCAACGCCTATCTCTTCCTCGCATCAGACGAAGCCTCCTTCATCACCGGCGAAACCCTGCGGGTGGACGGCGGCATTGTAGTAGGAACCTAAAAACCAGTGAGAAGTGGTAAGAAAACGCCGCTTTTCACTTTCCACTTGCCCCTTTCCACTTTGCCACTATGTACGACATCCTCCCCCGCCGCGCCCGGCTGACACCTAACCGCCAAGCCTTGTATGACCTGCATACCGGGCTGCGTTATTCCTATGCCGACCTGAACGCCCGCGCCAATCGCGCCGCCCACCTCCTGCGGGAGCGTTATGGCGTGCAAAAAGGCGACCGGGTTGCCATTTTGGCGCAGAACTCCATTGCCTATGTGGATTTGCTCTTTGGGCTAATGAAGTTGGGCGCGGTCCTTGCGCCCCTCAACTGGCGGCTTACCGCCCGCGAACTGATTTACATCGTCAATGACTGTCAGCCCAAGGTCATGCTCGTAGGTGCGGACTTTGCCGGGGTGTGGCAGGAGATGTGCGGGGAGGTTGCTGTTCCGGTAACGCTCTCGTTGGAAGGGGCGCAAATTGCCGGGGCGGGAGAGTACGAATCGGAACTGGAGCAGGCTTCGGCGGCGGAGCCTCCCCTCCCCTCCCTCAGCGGGGAGGATGCCTGTTGCATCCTCTACACTTCCGGCACAACCGGCAAGCCCAAGGGCGCGGTCATCCCCCAACGCCAGGTTTTTTGGAATGCCGTCAATACCGTCATCTCCTGGGGGCTTACGGAGAAGGATGTTTCGCCCATCCTGACCCCCATGTTTCATTCTGGCGGGTTGTTTGTATTCCTTACGCCGCTGTTTTACGCGGGCGGGCGGGTTGTGCTGGGACGCAATTTTGACCCGGAAGCCTCGCTGCGCCTGATTGGCGAGGAAGGTTGCACCGTTATCTTGGGCGTTCCCACCCTGTTTCAGGTGTGGATGAATTCCCCCGCCTTTGCGGATGCCGATTTTGGGCATGTTCACTTTTTCATCAGCGGTGGCGCGCCCTGCCCCCCGGCGTTGATTGCGGACTGGCATCGCCTGAAGGGTGTTACCGTCCGGCAGGGCTACGGGCTGACCGAAGTGGGGGTGAATTGCTTCTCCATGACGGACGAAGAGGCGCTGACAAAGGTCGGCTCGGTGGGCAAGCCCATTCTTCATAGCGATATGCGCCTGGTGAATGCCGCCGGAGAAGATGTGCCGTCCGGAGTCACCGGCGAGCTGCTCATTCACGGGGCGCACGTTTGCCTCGGTTATTGGAATCGACCCGAAGCCACCGCCGAAGCCTTGCAGGATGGCTGGTTTCATACCGGCGATATGGCAAGGCAGGACGAAGAAGGTTATTTTTACATCGCCGGACGGCTGAAGGATATGCTCATCAGCGGCGGCGAGAATGTGTACGCGGCCGAGGTGGAAGCTGTCTTTCGCGAACACCCGGCAGTGCAAGATGCTGCCCTGGTGGGTGTTCCGGATGAGAAATGGGGCGAGGTGGGGCGCATGTTCGTCCTGCTCAAGCCCGCGCAAAGCGCCTCCACCGAAGAGTTACTGGCGTTTTGCGCCGGGCGGCTGGCAAGGTATAAAATTCCCAAGCAAATCCGCTTTGTAGAAAGTTTGCCCTACTCGCCGTATGGAAAAGTGATGAAAGCAGAGTTGAAAAGTGAAAAGTGATAAGTGACAGGTTTTCTTCCCACTTACCACTGGAGGTTCCTATGCCCAAAATCAAAACCAACGCAATCGAAATCTACTACGAAATTCATGGCTCCGGCACTCCGCTGGTGTTAATTTCCGGGTTGGGCTACTCGGCTTGGGAATGGCATAAAATGGTTCCCTTTCTCGCGCCGCATTTTCAAGTCATCACCTTCGACAATCGCGGTGCGGGGCAAAGCGCCAAACCCGCCGGGGCGTACACCGCCTCCCTGCTGGCAGAAGACATCGCCGGGCTGCTCGATTCCCTCGGCATCGACTCGGCGATTGTGATGGGGCATTCCATGGGTGGATTCATCGCCCAGGCATTCGCCCTTGCTTACCCGCAGCGAGTCCGCCGTCTCATTCTGGCTTCCACCAATTTTGGTGGGCCGCATCATGTGCCAATCACCGCCGAGGCGATGAAAGTTATCTCGGATGTAAGCAGCGACCCGCTAACCCGCTTCAAAAATGGGCTGCAAGTAAGCACCGCGCCCGGCTTTGTTCAGGCTCACCCGGAAGTAATAGAGGAATGGCTGCAATGGCGGCTGCAAAACCCGGTAGACCCGGCTGGCTACCAATCACAGATGATGATTGGGCTGGGGCTTCTCCCCGAAGCCGCCTGCTTCGAGCATAAACTGGCGCAAATCACTGCGCCCACCCTCATCCTCTTCGGCGCACACGATAAGGTCGTCCCTCCCGCCAACGCGCCCCTGCTCGCCGCCCAGCTGCCCAACAGCCAGGTCCTCATTTTGCCGGATGCCGGTCACTTTTTCCCCCTCGAAACGCCCCAAGCCGCATCCCAGGCGCTGATAGATTTCTGCTAACTCTCCCTCACCCCGCTCCAAGCCCAGGTGAGGGCAAATCCCCTTTGTGTTGTAACGCGAAGCATACTTCGCGGCACACCGAACCGGCAAACCAAAATTTGCCCATATTTTCTTCTGGAGGAGAACCGTTTATGAAACACCTACGCACCATCCTGATGTTGATTGTGGTCTTCGCGCTGACGCTTTCTGCCTGCGCCCCAGCCGCCACCCCCGCCCCGGTGGAAGAACCCGCCCCCGCCGAGCCGACTGCCGCGCCGATGGAACCCACCGCAGCCCCGGCAGAACCCACCGCCGAACCTGCTCCGGCGGGTCTCACCTGCGCCGAGCCTATTAAAGTCGGGCTGATTACGGATGTCTCCGGCGCTCTCGCCATCTACGGCGCTCACATCCTGCGCTCCTTCATGCTCGGCATGGAATACGTCTCCGGCGCACCCGGCTCCGCCGGTGAAAAGTTCGACATCGCTGCCGCACAGGAAAACACCTTCAAAGTGGAAAACTGCGAAATTCAGGTCTTTGTCCGGGACGATGCCAGCAACCCCGAAAACACCGCCACCATTGCCCGCGAACTGATTGACGTGCAAAAGGTGAATATCCTGGTTGGCACCGTCTCTTCCGGCGCGACTGCCACCCTGCAAGGCATCGCCTTCGAGAGCAAAATTCCTCTCATTGTTGCCCCCGCCGCCGCCAACGACATCACCGGTGTCAACTTCAACGAATACACCTTCCGCACCAGCCGCAACAACTATCAGGATGCCATCAACGAATGCGCTTACCTGACCAAGCAATACGCATCCTTCATCCAAATTGCGCCAGATTACGCCTTCGGGCGCGGCTCTGCCGCCGCCTTCCGGGATGCCTGCACCCTCAACGGCGCAACCTTCGTAGCCGAAGACATCTTCGCCCCGCTCGACACCACCGACTTCACCACCTACATGGAACAAATTGCCAACTCCGGCGCCGAATCCTACATCGTCTCTTGGGCGGGCGGCGGCTTCGTCCCGCTGATGCAGGCAGCCAAAGACCAGGGCGTAACCGACACCATGGCGCTCGGCGCGACCTTCATCGACAACACCCTCATGCCGGTCTGGTACGGCAATGCAGTCGGTAGCACAAGCGGCATCATCTACCACTACAGCGCCCCCCAGAACAACCCCATCAACGACTTTTTGGTCGCCAACACCAAACCGCGCTACGGCGTAAACCCCGACCTGTTTGATGCCGATGGCATGAACGCCGCCATTATGCTGGTCGAAGCCCTCAAACTCAGCGGCGGCGCAGCCGATGGCGCTTCCCTCGTCAAGGTCATGGAAGGCATGACCTTTGAAGGACCCAAAGGCACGGTTTACATCCGTCCCGAAGACCACGTCGCCATTCAGGATATGTACATCCTCAAACTCACCAACGTCACCGACCCGGATGCGGCCTTCTACGAATACGTAGACACCACCCGCCCCGAACCGCCCTGCCTCCTCCCCGAAGCCCTCAAAGACCGCTGCGGCGCTCTGCCCTACGGCAGCCTGAGCGGACAATAGTTACAGTTGTCAGTGGGTAGTTATAGAAAACTACCCACTGACACTACCCATTGACACCACCTACTGACACTGCCCATGCCCCCCATCTTCCAAACCCTTCACCTCACCAAAGCCTTTGGCGCCCTGGTTGCTGTGGACGATGTCAGCATCCAGGTTCAGCAAAACTCCTTTCATGCCATCATCGGACCCAACGGCGCAGGCAAGACTACCTTCTTTAACCTGCTTTCCGGCAACCTGGAGCCGACCGCCGGGCAAGTCCTCTTTAAGGGGCGCGACATCACCCACCAACCGGTACACCGCACCATTCACTTTGGCATCGGGCGCTCGTTTCAAATCACCAACATCTTCCCCAGCCTCACCGTCTTCGAGAACATCCGCCTGGCGGCGCAGGCAATGGGCAAAGACAACTTCGCCTTCTGGCGGGCGGCTTCCGCCTTTCGACAATACGAAGACCGCGCCTGGCAGGTGATAGAAAAAGTGGGCCTCAAAGACCGGGCGCTCGCCCCCGCCCGCACCCTCCCACACGGCGACCAGCGCAAACTGGAACTGGGCATGATTCTCGCCCCCGACCCCGAAGTCCTGCTCCTGGACGAACCCACCGCGGGCATGGCATCCGAACAAGTGCCGGAACTGATTGCCCTCATCCAGGAAATTCAACGCACCGGCGGCAAAACTGTCATGCTTGTAGAACACAACATGAACGTTGTGATGAGTGTCTGCGACCGAATCACCGTCATGCACCAGGGCAAAGTCCTTGCCGAAGGCACACCCGCCGAAATCGCCGCCAACAAAGAAGTCCAAACCGCCTACCTCGGCGGCTTATACGACCTCACCGCCCTCTAACACTGACCACTGAAACTACCCACTGACACCGACCATGACCAATCTCCTCGAAGTTCACGCCATCCACACCTACATTGGGCAATACCACATCCTGCAAGGGGTGGATGTGCGCGTACCGCAAGGCAGCATCACCGCCCTGTTGGGGCGTAACGGCGCAGGCAAAACCACCACCCTCAAAAGCATTTTGGGGCTAACCCCGCCGCGTCAGGGCAGTGTAGTCTTTCAGGGGCGCACCATCAGCGGAATGCGCTCCTTCGATATAGCCGCCCTCGGCATCGGCTTTGTTCCCGAACACCGCGCCATCTTCCGCGACCTTTCAGTGGAGGAAAATCTCAAAATCGCCGAGCGCAAAAAAGGCGACTACCTCCGCAAGCAGGAACTCATCTTCAGCCTCTTCCCCGACCTGAAGCGCCTCCTGCACCTCCCCGGGACGAGCCTCAGCGGCGGACAGCAGCAAATGCTGGCAATCGCCCGCGCCCTCGTTCCAGAAAATCATCTGCTCCTTATAGACGAACCCAGCGAAGGGCTTGCCCCCGTCATCATCGAGAGCATGATGACCGCCCTCCGCCAAATTTCGGCGCAATCCACCATCATCCTGGTCGAGCAAAACTTCCTGGTCGCCAGTCAACTCGCCGAATACTACGTCATCATCGAAGAAGGGCGCTCCGTCCAAAGTGGCAACATGAAAGACCTGAAGCAAGACAAAGCCACCATCCATCGTTATTTAGGCGCGGCGTAATGGACAGTTTCAGCGGGTTCTCTCCAACACAAAAGCAGATTCAGAAGACAAGTAGGCAGGTATGGCGCTGATTTTTCGTAAAAACAAAGTTCTTATCCTTACCCTTGGCATATTCGCCGCGCTCTTCCTTGCCGCCGCGCAAGGCATGGAACGCAAAGATTTTCTCATCACCCTTCTGCGCGGGCTATCGGTTGGCTCCCTCACTTTTTTGGTCGCCTCCGGCTTCTCGCTCATCTTCGGTCTGCTAGATGTGCTTAATCTCGCGCACGGCACTCTTTTTATGATTGGCGCTTACCTCGGGTGGACCGTTTACGTCCGCCCGGACACCTTTGTAGATTTACTCACCCCCCTCGCCCTCGCC
>DYNS01000494.1 GCA_020720965.1 Anaerolinea sp.
TCTGGCTCCTCCTCCCCGCCGCCTACGCCCTTTTGCGCCGCCGCGTCCCATGAGCGCCCTCCTCCAAGTCGCCGACCTGGAATTTGGCGGATGCAGCCAAACCGGCAACGTCCGCCCCCACAACGAAGATGCCCTGCTCCTGCCAGACCGAACCCTGCAAAACGGTCTGGCATGGTTGGCAGGCTTGGCAGACGGCATGGGCGGCTATGCCTGCGGCGAAATTGCCAGCGCCCTGGCTTTAGCCACTCTTCGGGAAACCCTTCTCCAGGATAAACAACTCCCCACCGAAAAATCGCTCCGTCAGGCAATGGAAGCCGCCAACCTGGGCGTGTACAAAGCCGCCCGCCAAATGGACGTAGGGCGGATGGGAACAACCCTTACCGCCGCCTGCCTGGTAAATGGCTTTCTCTACCTGGCACACATCGGCGATAGCCGCGCCTACCTGCTGCGGGAGGGAAAATCGACCTGCCTGACCAACGACCACACCCTGGTCGGCGAGATGGTTCGCTCCCGGCTTTTGCCTGCCTCTGTCATCCGGGGGCATGACCAACGCTCGGTCTTAACCCGCGCCCTGGGGCTGGAACTTTTCCCCGCGCCAGAGATTACTCGCATCTCTCTGCGCCCACGAGACGAGGTCATTTTGTGCAGTGACGGCGTGTGGGAGGTGATAGAAGACGAAGAATTTGCCACGTTTGCCTCTCAATCCCCCCAACCGGCGGGACTGGCAAACCTATTGGTGCAAACCGCCCTGCAGCGCCAATCCGAAGATAACTGCTCGGCGTTGGCCCTAAAAATAAGGGGCTTTCACAGCGTGCAAATGCCCGCTCCCAAGCGTTTTCTCGGATTTCCCTTTTAGGTCTTGCCATGTATCAATCTCTTTTGCATCCCCAAGAGCAGTTTGACCGTTACCGCATCACCCGCTACCTGGCGCAGGGCGGCATGAGCGATATTTACTGCGCCATGGATACCCAAACCGGGCAGGAGGTCGTCATCAAAGTCCCCAACCCCAGCCTGTTGGGCGACCCGGCGCAATACGAGCGGTTTCAACGTGAAATGGCGGTGCTGGGGCGACTCTCGCACCCTGCCATTCTGCGCGGGCTTGGCTCCGGGGTTCACGAGCGGATTCCCTACCTGGTCACGGAATACATCAACGGGCAGTCCCTGCGCGAGAAGATGCAAAATGCCCCCTTTACGCCAGAGCAAGCCCTGGCTTTATTCCTGCCGATTGCCCAAGCGGTTTCATACTGTCACGAGCAGGGGGTTATTCACCGCGATTTGAAGCCGGAGAATATTCTGGTGGATGTGAACGGGCGCAGCGTGCTGATGGATTTTGGCTTGGCGCTCACCCCTGGCACGCGCCGGGTGACATATTCCCGCCTCAGCGCCGTAGTCGGCACGCCGGATTATATGTCGCCGGAGCAGATTGAAGGGCAGCGCGGCGATGCCCGCTCGGATGTGTATGCCCTTGCCATCCTGCTGTTCGAGATGCTGGCAGGCAAACCGCCCTACAGCGGCGATAACCCTATGGCGGTGATGTACCAGCATTTGCACGCTACCCCACCCCGTCTGAATGCCCTCAACCGGGGCGTTTCTGCGCCTTTGGCGGCGGTGATTGCCAGGGGCATGGCGCGCCGCCCGGAGGAACGTTTTGCCTCCGTGAGTGATTTTTGCGCCGCCTTGCAAGCGCCGGGAAACGAGGCAAGTTTCCCGGCAACGGAGGCAGGAATCGGCGGGGAAAATCCGCTTTCGGCGGAGGGGGCTGCTTCGGTGTTTATCGGCTTGGCGGTGTTGCT
>DYNS01000495.1 GCA_020720965.1 Anaerolinea sp.
CCGGCTCGTAATGTTACCCGCCCCCGGGAACGACCCGCCTGCATACAACGACCCATTTTTGTAAAACAGCGTATCGACCCAATAGCGGCACCCGTTGAAACCGAACCCCGATTGCCAGTTCGCATCCGTCTCGTCCGCCCCCGCCCGAAACACCCCAACAACCGCCAGCACCAAACTCAAAACAAACAAAGCGTATTTCTTCATAGCTATTTTAACCTCCTCAAAAAGAATAAGTTCCACCGATCAAGCAACGCCACTGCCGCCCGGGACACCTGCGGGACAGGAACCAGACAAACAACGAAAAACTAGTTTTATTTCGAGGGGGCATCAGGGGTTGCTACTTGCAAAAACAAAGTTGCCCTCTCCAACCAACTCCCGCAACCCCTTCTTTTCTGAACCTGTTCAAAAATCTCGCCCGTCCCACGCATCACGCGTAGATTGCCACCCGTGGTCGCGCACTCCAACCCCACCCGCACCCCAACCCACCACTCCCAAATCACTCGCCATGAAACCAAGCAACACCAAACGGATCACGCTTCTCGACATCGCAGAAAAAGCGTGTTTCTCCAAATCCACCGTTTCCATGGCACTAAAAAACAGCCCCCTCATCGCCAAAGAAACCTGCGCTCGCATCCAGTCCGTCGCCCGGGAAATGGGCTACAACCCCGACCCCGTCCTCTCCCACATGGCATCCATGCGCCGCCAAAAAAAATCTCCCGCCCGCAGCCACACGATCGCCTTCGTCCTCCAAGCAACAAAAAAAATCCCCTCCTTCCTGACCCGCCTTGTATCCGGCATCCGCCTGGCAGCAAACACCTTAGGCTACAAACTCGAAATCCATTTCCCGGGGAACTACACTTCTTCCCAACACCTCTCTACCACCCTCTACCACCGCGGCATCCAAGGCGTCCTCCTCGGCCCCATCCTTTCTCCCGAAACCCCGCTCATTCTCGACTGGGACCATTTCTCCATCGTAAATTGCACCTGCGGAATCAACCAACCCCCCGCCGTCACCGTCACAGCCAACATGCTCCTCACCGTCCAACTGGCCTGGGACAAAATGGCGGCACTCGGGAAAAAACGCATCGGCCTGCTCCTTTGGGACACAGGCTACCCAGTCAACGACAACATCCCCGAACTCGGCGGCTTCCTCGTCCGCCAATACGAAGCCTCGCCAGATTTCGCCAAAATCCCTCCCTTTTTCTACCAAGGAAACCCGGACACTTCCGCAAATCTCCCCAAAAGCTCTTTGAAAAAATGGCTATCCACCCACCAACCAGATGCCATCATCGGTGCAATCGACACCACCGCAAAATGGCTCACCCAAGCGGGGGTCGCCATCCCGGACGAATGCGCCTTCCTCTGCCTGAACAAGGAAAACCCCCGTTCCCCGGTCGCCGGATTTTCTCTCCACCACGAAGACATCGGCAAAAAATCGCTAGAACAGCTCAACCTCCTCCTCCAAACGCAAGAACGAGGGCTTTCCGCAAACCCCATAGAAATCCTCCTCCCCCCAGAATGGCACCCCGGCCCTTCCATGCGCTGAACTCAACCCAGGTTTTTGTGCAAGGAAGAATGCGAGGCATTTTTTGGAATGCGGAGATTTATCGCCGCTTTGGACGGGGAAATTTATTTTCCCGCCCTTGTATCGCCCATACAGTTTCCAGTCCGTATCCCGCCCCCTCGTCCAGAGCGGCGATAAATCGCTCGCACTCCGAGAGTTAGGCGACTCAAGGAAAACGGGAAATCAGGAAGAAAAATGCCATTCTGGATTTTTTTCTTCCAGATACG
>DYNS01000496.1 GCA_020720965.1 Anaerolinea sp.
CTCTGGGTCTTTTGCGTGTTTTTTCCAAGCCTTTGCAGCCCAATAGATTGCAGATATTCACAGCAGTTATCTCGCTGATTCAGGAAAACACTCCGATCACCCGCTTCATCAACCTAAAAAACCTGACTTCTCACCCCATCCTCTGCAAAGCCCGCTCCACCCACTCGCCGACGCCCTCCCAAGAATGAAACTCTTCGACGGACCGGGCATCGATCCCCCTCCCCTCCGCCAGCAACGCGTGCGACAGTTGCCTGCCTGGCCCAAGCTCCAAAACAACCTTACACCCGGATTCTTCCAGCCGCCCCGCCACCAGATCCCACCGGACCGCCCGGTGGATTTGCTCGGATAAAGTCCGCTCCATCTCGCTCCGCACCAACACCTTGCTCGCATCGATTCCCGCCAAAACCGGAACCCGCATTTTTCCCCACCCGACCTTTTGCAACTCGGATAAAAACGGCGCGACCGCCGCGTCGAGAAACGGGGTGTGCGACGCCACGGACACGGCAAGAACCTCGGCTTCCTCCGCCCCCGCCCCACACATCCCCTCCGCAAGCTCCTTCTCTTTCCCTGCCTCGCACCCGATCACGCAATGCGCCGCCCCCAACACGATCGCCAGATACGCCTCCCCCGCCACCTCCCTCGCTTTTGCCAGCGCTTTTTCTGCTTCCATCCCCACCACGACAACCAACCGCCCTCCCCTCGCCGCATCCATCCGCCTCGCCCGCTTCCCTGCAAGCCCCACCACTTCTTCTTTCCCAAACGCCCCCGCGCAACCGTATGCCGAAAGCTCCCCCAAACTATACCCCGCAAACAGCTTCGGCTCGGGCAACTCCAACTCTTCCCAAACCATCATCTGATACAAGCAGATCAGGGGTTGAGAAAAATGGTTCAAAAAAAACTCGCGATGGTTCTGCCCGAGGTTTTCCAGCAAAGCGGCAACCTCTTCTTCCATACAACCTGAACGCAACACCTTATCGCGCAAAGCGTTGCCTTTTTCCGTAAAAGCGAGCCTCCCGAACATCTCCGGGGACTGCGCCCCCTGCCCCGAACAAATTACCGCAAACCCCACGCTCTCACCCCCCTCTCCGTCCTGTTTTCTTTTCTCATCGAAGAAAAACTTGCCCCGCACCGCAAAAAATTGCAACCCGTTTCAGCAAAACCTGAATCCGTGAGATAAATGCAAAGAAGATCTGCAAGGCATTGGAGCGAAAAGGCTTGGGAAAAACAAATTCCAGATGCGGCTTCGGAAATTGTATTTGATTGAATGCCTTTGATTTGCGGGAGATTCAGCCGCCCCTACAGGGCTTGGCGTATTTTCTTGAACCCGACTTCCTAGGGCGGTGTCCTAGGCTGGTATAGTGCGCCCCGTTGGGTCTGAAAAGCCCCCACGGTAGCTGATCCCCGTTCTCCAAACCCCTTTATTTCCTTGGTTGCCCTCTGTCATTAAATCCTTTGATCAGGACTTGCCCAGTTCATTGCATTTCCTCATACACTATTTTTTACGAACAGAGATCAGGATGCCTGAACAGAAACCCTGATGCAAATTGAGTTCAGATTTCCCGAAAGCAGGCACCTCCGAGTTGAGACTACCTGAGTAATTTCACCATTTTTCCATTGAAAAAAACAAAGCCTCCACTATCCTCCCCACACAAACCTACACCCATGCAAACCTTTCTTTCTCTTCCTTCTTTCCTCCCTCTCCGTGCCGCCGCGTCTCTGCGGTTCCTTTCCAACACACAGCCATCCCATAGGGAGTAAAAAAGGCTGATTTTTCCGAGTTTCCTAAGCGT